>CAMLHU010000006.1 GCA_946479825.1 uncultured Gemmatimonadota bacterium | reverse complement strand
GTGGCCCCCGAGGAGCTGGCCGAGCGCTACTTCCGCGACCGCACCGACGGCCTGCCCGCGCCGCGGCGCGAGCGGCTCGCCTGGGGGCGGGTATGAGGGCCGCGATCGGCCTGGCCCTCACCGTCGTCGCCGCGGCGCTGCCGGCCCAGCAGCCGCCGCCCGCGGGCCGGGTCGAGGTGATCGTGACCGGCATCCGGCCGGAGCAGGCAGGCTCGCTGGTGGTGGCGCTCTTCCGCGGGCACGAGGGGTGGCTCAAGCCCGAGCGCGCCTACGCCGTGCGGGTGGTTCCGGCCGCCGCCGAGTCGCTGACGGTCGCGTTCGACAGCGTTCCCGACGACACGACGTGGGCGGTCGAGGTGTTCCACGACCGGAACGGCAACCGGCGGTTCGACATGCGGTGGTTCCCGTTCCCGAAACCGAAGGAAGGCGCCGGCGTCTCGGGCAACCACACCCGGATGGGGCCGCCCGACTATGCCAAGGCCCGGTTCACGGTGGCGGGCGTCGCGGTGACGCTGCCGATCGCCCTCCGATACTGAGGTCCCCCGGTCCTCCGTAATGGTTCGGTGGCGCCCGCCCCGCCCGCCGGTTAGCGTCTCCACTCACCTATGACCCCCTCCGACCCCGCCGCCCGGCGGCCCATCGCCCGCGGCGTCACCGCCGACCTCCTCGCGCGCCACGATCGCCCGGGGCCGCGCTACACCAGCTATCCGACGGCGGTGGAGTTCGGCGAGGGGATCACCCCCGCCGCCTACGAGGCCCGCCTCGCCGAGGCCGACCGCCTCGGCGACGCGCCGCTGGCGGTATACGTCCACCTGCCGTTCTGCGAGCAGCGCTGCCTCTTCTGCGGCTGTCACGTCATCATCACCCCGCACCGCGAGGTCGCAGCGCCCTACCTCGACCTCCTGGCGCGCGAAGTGGAGATGGTGGCCGAGCGCCTGCCGCACCGACGGCGGTTCGCCCAGCTCCACCTGGGCGGCGGCACCCCGACCTACTACACCCCCGATCAGCTCACCGCCTTCCTCGGCCGGTTCCTGGAGCGGTTCGAGCCGCTCCCCGGCGCGGAGCTGGCGCTCGAGGCCGACCCGCGGGTGACCACCGCCGCGCACCTCGAGGCGCTCGCCGCGCTCGGCTTCAACCGGATCTCGTTCGGCGTGCAGGACCTGACCCCCGACGTGCAGCAGGCGATCAACCGGGTCCAGTCGCTGGAGCAGACCGCCGCGCTGGTGCGGCGCGCCCGTGAGCTCGGCTTCCGCGGCATCAACGTGGACCTGATCTACGGCCTGCCGCTCCAGACGCCGGAGACCTTCGAGCGCACGGTGGCCTCGGTGATCGACCTCGGCGTGGACCGCGCGGCGGTGTACTCGTTCGCGTTCGTGCCGTGGATCCGCGGTCACCAGAAGAAGCTGATGGAGGACTCGCTGCCGAGCCCGGAGACCAAGCTCACGCTCTTCGCGCTGGCGCGGGAACGGTTCCTGGAGGCGGGATACGAGCCGATCGGGATGGACCACTTCGCCCGGCCGGACGACGAGCTCGCGCGCGCCCGCCGCGAGGGGCGGCTGCGCCGGAACTTCCAGGGCTACGCCGTGATCCCCGGCGACGACGTGATCGGCTTCGGGATCTCCGCCATCGGCGACGTGCGCGGCGCCTACGTCCAGAACGAGAAGAAGCTCTCGACCTACGAGGAGGCGGTGCAGGCCGGCCGGCTCCCGGTGGCCCGGGGGGTCGCGCGCAGCGCCGACGACGAGGTGCGCCGCACGGTCATCCACGAGCTGATGTGCAACTTCCGCCTCGACACCGCCGATATCGGCCGCCGCTACGGGGTCGAGTTCGACCGCTACTTCGCCGACGACCTGGCGCTGCTGCGGGCCTACGAGCGCGAGGGCTTCGTCCGGCTCGCGCCGGGCCGCATCGAGGCCACCCCCACGGGCGAACTCTTCGTCCGCAACCTCGCGATGTGCTTCGACCGCTATATGCGCGAGAAGCACGCCGCCGACGACCGCCCGACCTTCAGCCGCACCGTCTGACCGTGGCCCGCCTGGTCGTGGTGGGAGGCGGCATCAGCGGCCTCGCCGCCGCCTGGACCGCCCGCCGCCGCGCCACCGCCCTCGGCCTTCCGCTCGACGTGACCGTGCTCGACCGCGGGGACGCGGTCGGCGGCAAGGCGCGTTCGGTCGCGGCCGGCGGGTGGCTGCTCGAAGGGGGGCCCGGCGGCTTCATCGGCGGGAGCGCCGAGCTCACGGCCCTGCTCGCCGAGGCGGGACTCTCGGGCGACGCGCTTCCCGCCACGCCCGCCGCGGCCCGGCGGTTCATCTACCGCCGCGGCCGCCTGCGCGAGGTCGCGTTCCACCCGCTCAAGATGCTGACCTCGGGCCTCCTCACCCCGCCCGGTCTGGCCCGGCTCCTCGCCGAGCCGTTCATCTCCCCCCGCCCCGACGACGGCGACGAGTCGGTCTTCGATTTTGCCGCCCGCCGGCTCGGCGCGGAGGCCGCCGAGCGGCTCATCGCGCCGATGACCCTCGGCGTCTTCGCGGGCGACGCCCGGCGGCTCTCGCTCCCCGCCGCCTTCCCCCGGATGGCCGCACTCGAACGCGAGCACGGTTCGCTCATCCGCGGGTTCATCGCCCGCCGAGGGAAGACCGCGCGCGGCGGGCTCACGTCGTTCACGGCGGGGATGCAGACCCTGCCGCGCGCGCTCGCGGAGCGCGGCGGGTTCGAGGTCCGCACCCGGTCGCTCGTGCGGGCGCTGGGGCGGACCGACGGACGGTGGCAGGTGGCGGTGGACGGCGCCGACCCGATCGCCGCGGATCGGGTGATCCTGGCCGGAGAACCCTTCGCGATCGGCGAGCTGCTGGCGCCGCACGCCCCGGACGCGGCGCGCGACCTGGCCGCCATCCCCTGCCCGCCGGTCTCAGTGGTCGGGCTCGGCTTCCGGATGGCCGATGCGCCGGGGGTCCCACGCGGCTTCGGCGTCCTGATCTCCCGCGGCGAAGGGATCCGGGCGCTGGGCCACCTGTGGGACACCCACCTCTTTCCGGGGCGGTCCCCCGAGGGTCACCTGCTCATCCGCGCGATGTACGGCGGCGCGGTGGACCCGGTCGCGGCGGACCTCGACGACGACGCGCTGCTGGCGCTCGCCCGCGCCGAGGCCGGACGGCTCTACGGGATCACGGCGGCGCCGGCGTTCGCGAAGGTCGTCCGCTGGGCCCGCGCCATCCCGCAGTACGAGCTCGGCCATCGGGAGCGAGTGGCGCGGATCGAGCGCGCGGGCGAGGAGCTTGAGGGGATTGAGCTGGCCGGGTCAGGACTGCGCGGGGTCGCGTTCGCCGACGCCGCGGCAAGCGGGGTACGGGCGGCCGAGCGGATCCTGGCCCGGATGTGACACGGCGGACCACGGCCGGGGCCGTGGTCCGCCGCTTGGTCGCCGGGGTGACCGGTCAGCGCTTGGGCGGCGGGGCGCCCATCCCCATCCCATCGCGCGGGTGCCCGCCCATCGGGCGCCGCATCTGCCAGGCATCCACCATCTTCCGCTGCGCGTCGGTCAGGAGCGCCTTGGCCTGCGCCGCGGCCACGAGGTGCGCCGCCATCGCGCGCCCCATCGCGTCGTGCGCGCCGCGGAAGTGCGCCAGCACCGCGGCCGTGTCCGGCGCGGCCGCGTCCATCGCCTTCGTCATCTCATCCTGGTGCCCCTTGGCCTCGTCCATCGCTGACTTTGCGCTGGCCGCCGCCGCGTCGCGGAGGGCCGTGAGCGCGGTCATCTGCTGGGCGGTGAGCTTGAGCTGGCCATTGCGGGCGAGGAGCCGCTCGGGCGCGTATTTCATCACCGGGGCCATCATCGCCATCATCGCGGCCTGATGGTCGCGCGACATCATCATCCCGCCGCCCCAGCCAGGGGCGCCGGCCATCGGCCGCTTCGGCATCGAGTCGGGACGCTGGGCCACGGCGGGCACCGCGGCGGTGAGCGCGGCAAGCGCCAGGAGGTAACGGACCTTCATACGGGACTCCTTCCATCTGGGGGACGAACGCGACACTGCTGAATGCCTACGCACGGACCGGGCCGGGGGTTGGCCCCGGGCCATCGCCCCGGGGGACGGAGGTCCGGGGCGGCCGTTAACCGGGCCCGATGGCCGGCCGCCGGTCGGCGCGGTAGATTGGCGCCTGCGCCCGGTCCCGGGCGCACGGAGGGGGCCCTCGGTGAGCGTGACCGAAGTCGCGACCGTCTTCGCCGCCGCGACCAACCTGGCGCTCGCGTTCTCGTACCTGTTCCTCTGGCGCACGGTGCTGCGCCGGCGGTACGTGGCGTTGCTCGCGCTGGCCGGCGTGTTCGGCGTGGCCGAGCTCCTCCTGCTCATCCCCCTGCACGCCTCCCACGGACAGGCGCCATACGCCTTCCTGCTCTCCTCGGCGGCCGGTGCGCTCGGTACCGCCGCCTGGGTAGGCGGCTGCCACGACTTTGCCCGCCGGCGGCTCCCGGTGGGCGTCATCGTCGTCACCATCGCCGCGCTCGTCGCGTGGGGGATCATCGGCCCCCGCGTGACGACGGGGTTCCTGGCCCGGGAATCCGCCGACTCGATCATCAAGGGCGGGCTCGGCTTCTGGCTTGCCTGGGTGTTCTGGCGCGGCCCTCGCGTGGTCGGCCGCGGCGCGCTTACCACCCTGCTCACGCTGCAGGGCCTGCACCAGCTCGACTACCCCATCCTGGCCGACAAGTCGTGGGGGATCATCGCCGGGCTCGCGACCTCGAACTTCCTCGGCATCTCGATCGCCCTGTTCCTGCTGATGGTGGTCGTCGAGGAGGCGCGCCAGGAGACCGTCATCGCGCGGGAATCGCTCCGCCGCTCCGAGGCGATGGCCGAGATGGGCCAGCTGGTCGGCGGCGTGGCCCACGAGGTGCGCAACCCGCTGATGGCGCTCTCGGTCGGGCTCCAGACGCTGACGGCGGCCGACCCGGACCTGGGCGGCCGCCATCGCGGCATCATCGCCGACCTCCACGCGGCGCTCGACCGGCTGAACACGCTGGCCCGCGACCTCCTGGCCTACGGCAAGCCGATCGCCGCCGCGCCGGAACCCTCTGACCCGGAAGCGCTCGCCCGGCGCGCCGCCGACGCCTGCCGTCCGGTGGCGGCCGCCGCCGGCGTGCGGGTGGAGCTGGCCGCCGACGGCGCGGCGACCCCCGTGCCGCTCGACGGCTCACGCGTGGTACAGGTGCTCGTCAACCTGGTCACCAACGCCGTGCAGCACGCGCCCCCCGGGAGCACGGTCACCCTCGCTTGTCGCTGCCGTCCCGACTCCCACGGACCGGCCGTCGAGTTCGAGGTGACCGACGATGGCCCCGGCTTTCGGGACGAGCTGCTCCCGAAGCTGTTCCAGCCGTTCGTCAGCCATCGCCCGGACGGCACCGGACTCGGCCTCGCGATCGCCCGCCGGATCGTCGAACAGCACCGCGGGACGATCCGCGCGGCCAACCGCCCGACCGGCGGCGCCAGCGTGATCGTGGCGTTCCCCGCCTAGGCGTCCGCCACCACCTCGCGCGCGTCGACCCCGGTCTCCGTCCGGCGCGGCACCGAATACACCAGCGCCGCAGCGAGCCCGCCCGCCATCCCCAGCACCGAGCCCATCAGCCCCGGCTTCATCACCATCAGGAAAAGGATCCCGAACGCGATCCCGACCTGGGCCACCGACGCCGACCAGAGCACCTGGTCGCGCAGCTGGCGCACCACGGGCGCCGGCAAGGGACCGTCCTCGGCCCGGCCGATCGCCATCCCGGCCGCCTGCATCTTCGGCTTGAGGACCGCGCCGCCGATCACGAGCATCGCCAGCAGCCCGAGCGACGCCGCCACGATCCACGGCGTGCGCCAGCTCCACGCCAGATGGGCCAGGTAGCCGCCGGTCAGGAAGAGGGCCAGCGTGAAGACCGGCATCCACGGCGCCACCCGGCGCGACAGCACGGCCGCGTCGAGCGCCGGACCACGGTGGGTGGCGGCCCGGAGCCGGTGATGCCCCAAGTGGAGGAGCGTGGCCGCCGAGAAGGCCAGGACCACGGTGAGGACGTGCAGGAACAGGGCAAAGCGGTAGAGCTCTGGCGCGTCGGACATCGGTTCTCCACAGAGGACGGGTTTCGACCAGCGCGAACGCGGGGAACGATACGGGCGGGTCTCACCCTGGTCTCACCGCCGGCTCACCAGGCCTGGGCGACGGCAGAACTCCTCTCAGGGCAATGTGTTACGATCGGAGCTCCGGCTCCGCCGGCGGTCCAGCACGGCGGCCCAGTCCACCGCCATCAGCACGCCGAGGAGCACGAGGGAGACCACTTGGACGGCAATGGCCTTGGGAGACGAGAGCTGTTCGAGCAGGACATCGCCCAGGCTCTCGCGAACCATCGCCGCGCCGCCGGTGTAGAGAGAGTAGGCGATGAGACGGCCGGCGAAGAACGCGGCCGCCAGGGGCCGCAAGGGGACGGCGAGCAGGCCCGCCGCCATGAAGAGCTGGTTGGACGGAAGGGGAGAGACAAGAAAGACGCCGAGGCCGAGTGCCGCCCGATGGGGCCGGGCGACGATCGCGTCGCGGAGCGCCGCCAGCCCCTCGATCCGGCGCGGGGAGAGCCGGCTCCGGAAGCGCCCGGTGACCCGGGCCAGCACGAGCCGCCCCGCCGTGGCAGAGAGGGCGCCGATCGGCACCAGCGCCACCGGATCGAGCCGGTACGAGAGCGCCAGGAACACCAGCACCGCCCACGTCGGCGGCCCGAAAGCCGGCAGCAGGTTGACGCCGAAGATGACCAGCGCGGCGATGGCGTAATGCTCGAGGGGGATCAGGGGGGTCCGGGAGCCGGCCGGTGGTCGCTATCCGTTGTGAACGTCCGGCGGTCGGCGCGTCGTGACCGCCCGCGCTGGTCATCCTGCCGCAGACCGGCAATGACCGTTCGGATAGCGGGTAGCGGATAGCGGATAGCGAACCGCCCCCTCACCTCACCTCCACCGCGTTGTTCCCCCGATCCGTATCCGGCAGTGACCGGTCCGGATCCACCTCGGCCCGCGTGATGCGCTTTCCGCCGCTCACGTGATAGGCGTACGTGGGACCGAGGTTCCACATCGCCACCGGAAGGGTGTCCGACTCCGTCGTGCCATCGGCAAAGGTGAGCCGCAGGTACACGGGGAGCTGCATCGTCCCCTTGTTCTCAAGGGTGACCGTGGCGCCGGAGTCGGAGTTGGTGATGGCGGTGACGGCCTGGTCGGGCCGGTCGGTGGTGTAGATCCAGTCGTGCCAGAACCAGCCGAGCTCCATCCCGCTCCGGTCGCGCATCAGGCGGAAGAAGTCGGCCGGGGTCGGGTGCTTGAACTCCCAGGTCTTGAGGTAATCCCGGAACGCCTGGTCGAACCGCGCCTTGCCGAGCACCTGGTAGCGGAGCGTCTGCATCATCAGGGCCGGCTTCTGGTAGCCGGTCCAGAAGAGGTCGCGGCTCTCGACCGGGTTGGTGATGAGCGGCTGCTCCTCGCCCGGGATGGCGTGGAGCGGGTAGAGGTGCAGCGGATGGACCTCGATGGAGTCGCCGTACGGGGTCCCCGCGAAGTAACTGGCCGCGTTGCCGAGGTCGATGAAGGTGTTGAAACCCTCGTCCATCCACGGGTAGAGCCGCTCGTTGCTCCCGACCAGCATCGGCGTCCACTGGTGGCCGAGCTCGTGGGCCAGGGTCCAGGCGAGGTCGTACCGGGTCGGGCCGCTCGGGTCGAAGGTCATCATCGGGTATTCCATCCCGTCGATGGGCCCCTCGATGCTCGACATCTGCGGATACGGGTAGCGCAGCCACTGCTCGCTGTAGTACTTGAGCCCCGACCGGACGATGCGGTTGGCCTCGGTCCAGAGCGTGGCCGTGGGGCGGTAGTAGGCATGGACCAGGACGCCGTCGTAGCTGCTCGCGTCCCAGCGGAAGTTGGGGGCGCCGGCGAAGGCGAAGTCGCGCACCGAGTCGGCGCTGAAGCGCCAGGTGAGCGTTCCCCGCGTGGTCGGCCGGGTGGCCGCGGTCCCCGCCTCGGCGGCGGTGATGATCGCGACGGCGGTGTCGCTCAAGCGAGCGCGGGCCAGGCGCGCGCGCTCGGTGGCGGTGAGCACCTGCAGCGGATTTTGCAGCACGCCCGTGGCGGCCAGGACGTAGCTGGCCGGCGCGGTGAGGTCCACGTCGAACCGGCCGTATTCGAGATAGAACTCCCCCGCGCCGATGTACGGCTCGTGGTTCCATCCCTTCACGTCGTCATAGACGCACATCCGCGGATACCACTGCCCCATCACGTAGAGCGGGCCGTCGTGCCCCATCCGCCCCGCGCCGTAGGGCGGCACGCGGAACTGCCACGCGATGGCGATGGTGGTCACGGCGCCGGGCGCGAGCGGCCGCGGCAGGTCCACGCGCATCGTGGTGCCGTACACCGTGTAGCTGGCGCGGGCGCCAGCCACCCGGACCGACTCGAGCGAGTCGCCGCCGGCGAAGCCCTTGCACGAGAAGTCGAAGGTGGCGTCCTGGAAAACGAGCGGCGGCTGGTGCAACCGGTCGGTGACGCTCCCCGGCGCGCAGATGTTCTGCTCCACCTGCAACCAGAGATACGGCAACGCGTCCGGGGAGTTGTTGTGGTAGGTGATCACCTCGTGGCCGCGGAGCAGGTCGGCCGCGGGGTCGAGCGTGGCCGAGATGCGATAATCGGCCCGCTGCTGCCAGTACTTCGGGCCGGGCCGGCCGGCGGCCGTTCGGACGTCGCTCGCCGGGACCATCCCGGCCTCGGCCTGCAGCGCGGGCGGGGTGGCCTGGGCGGTGAGCGTGGCGGGCAGGAACGACAGGGCGGCGACCAGCGCCGCGGCGGACGGGCGAGGGAACGACATCGGGCCTCCGGACGGTGGAGCGGGATGGACGTTCCTATTATACCCCGCCCCTCGCGGCTCCGCCCGGGCCGGAGTACGTTCCCTGCCGTGCCGATCCAATCCCCTCCTCGCAGCGCAGTGGACCGCCTCTGGCTCCGCCTCCGGACCGTGAAACGGGTGGTGTTCGAGGTGGGGCCGGCGGACGGGCGGGCGGAGGGGCGGAGAGACGGAGAGATGGAGTGGGTCGAGGGCGCCGCCGAGGGGGTCGTCGAGTGGCTGAGCGGCCGGCCGCAGGAGATCACCTGGCGCGAGCGCGGCGAGTGGACCGCCGGCCCGATGCAGGGCACCCGGTTCTCCTCGGCCTACGCCTGGCACCGCCGCGCCGACGACACCATCGCGGTGTCGCACCTGCGCTTCGGCGCCGACCGCCCCGTCCCGCTGGTCGAGCTGGTCGCGGCGGGCCACGACCGCTGGGCCTCCGCCGCGCCGCACCACTGCGCCGATGACCGCTACGCCGTCGAGGTCGAGCTCGGCCACGACGGGGTGACCACCGTCTGGACCGTGACCGGCCCGACCACCGGCTACGTGCTGCGGGCGCGCTACCTTACCCGCGCCTGACCCGATGACCATCCCGCCGTACGAGGCGACGTTCGACGTCCAGCCCGCCGACATTGACGAGCGCGGCCACGTCAACAACACCGTGTACGTCCGCTGGGTCAACGACATCGCGGTGGCCCACTGGACCCACGGCGCCACTGCGGCACAGCGGGCGGCGCTCGCCTGGGTGATGCTCCGCCACGAGATCGACTACCACGACGCCGCGCTCCCCGGCGACCGGGTCCGGGCCCGCACCTGGGTCGGCGCCGCGGAGGGGATCAAGTTCGAGCGGTTCGTCGAGCTCACCCGCGAGCGCGACGGCCGGCTCCTCGCACGCTCCCGCACGCTCTGGTGCCCGGTGGACGCCGCCACCGGCCGGCCCCGCCGGGTGCCGGAGGACGTCCGGGAGCGGTTCTCGGTCGGGGCTGCAACCGATCGGCCGGCCCGTCCGTAGAAGGAGCGGAGTCCTTCACCTCACCATCTCGCACGCACCACCATTCCGGGCCGGGCGCTCGGCGCCCGTCCCCGTGTCACCACTCGGAGGCCTGATGCGATCCATCCGTCCGTCGTTCCTGCTCTTCGCCGCGGCGTTCCTCGCGGCCCCGCTGCCGGCGCAGCGCCCCGCCCGGGGCGACCGGCCGCAGCGCGCCGAGTCCGATACCAGCGCGCCCAAGGAGACCCCGTCCACCCCGGGCGAGGATTCGTCGGCCACCGAGCACACCGTCACCATCGGCGGCAAGCCCGTGCCGTACCGCGCCCTCGCCGCCACGATGCTGATCAAGAACGACTCCGGCCAGGCCATCGGCTCGATGTATTTCACCGCCTACACCCGGACCGACACCCGCGACCTGAGCCACCGGCCGATCACGTTCATCTACAACGGCGGCCCCGGCTCCTCGACCGTCTGGCTGCAGATGGGCGCGTTCGGCCCGCGGAAGGTGGTCACCTCCGACGCCTCCCCCACCCCGCCGGCGCCGTACACCCTGGTGGACAACGCCAACTCGCTGCTCGACGTCTCCGACCTGGTCTTCATCGACCCGATCGGGACCGGGTTCAGCAAGGTGATCGGCAAGGGGACCGGCAAGGATTTCTGGGGCGTGGACGAGGACGCGGCGTCCATCGAGCAGTTCATCTCGAGCTACGTCTCGCGCTACGGCCGCTGGAACTCCCCCAAGTACCTCCTTGGCGAGAGCTACGGCACCACCCGCTCGGCGGTGCTGGTCAACCGGCTGCAGGAGCGCGACGGGATGGACTTCAACGGCGTCGTCCTCATCTCGTCGGTGCTCGACTTCGAGACCCTCAACTTCGCCGCCGGGCACGACATCTCGTACGAGCTCTACCTGCCGAGCTACGCCGCCACGGCGATCTACCACAAGGTGATCCCGGCCCCGGCCGACCTCGGCGCGTTCCTCCAGCAGGTGCGTGACTACGCGATGGGTCCCTACGCCAGGGCGCTCGACCAGGGCCTGTCCATTTCCGCCGACGAGAAGGCCGCGGTCGCGAAGCAGCTCTCGGCCTACACCGGCCTGTCGGAGGACTACCTCCTCAAGGCCAACCTGCGCGTCACGCTGGGGCAGTTCATGGAAGAGCTCCAGCGCTCCAAGGGCGTCATCGTGGGGCGGCTCGACTCGCGCTTCACCGGGCCGACCTTCGACCTGCTGAGCGAAGAGGCCGAGTACGACCCGCAGTCCAACGCCATCACCGGCGCGTACACCGCCGTGTGGAACAGCTACGTGCGCGAAGAGCTCAAGTACGGCAAGGACAAGCCCTACGCCACGATGGGCAACGTGCGCGGCTGGAACTGGAACCGCGGCCGTGGCGGCTGGACCTCCGCCACCTACGTCGGCGGCGACCTGGCGCGGGCGCTGGTCTCCAACCCGAACCTCCGGGTCCAGGTCGAGAACGGCTACTACGACCTCGCCACGCCGTTCTTCGCCACCGAGTACACCATGGACCACCTGCCGATGCAGCCCGCGGCCCGCAGCCGGATCGAGCTCAAGTACTACGACGCCGGCCACATGATGTACGTCCTCGACCCCGCGCTGACCAAGCTCAAGGCCAACGTGGCGGCGTTCATCCAGGGGACCCATCAGTAGCGGTGAGCGGTGAGCGGTGAGCGGTAAGCGGGGCGCGGGTGGGAACAGCCGCACCAGGTGACAAACGAATGGGCCCCCGGTCGAGATCTCGACCGGGGGCCCTTCGCACCGCTCACTTCAGACTGCCTGTCGCCAGTTACTGCACCTTGGTGACGTTCTCGGCGGCGGGGCCCTTCTGGCCCTGCACGATGTCGAACTCCACCTTCTCGCCTTCGGCGAGGGTGCGGAAGCCCTGGGACTGGATGGCCGAGTGATGGACGAAGCAGTCCTTGGAGCCGTCGGCCGGGGTGATGAACCCGAAGCCCTTGGCGTCATTGAACCACTTCACGGTGCCGGTGGTACGCATTGCCGTACTCCTGTGTTCGTAATCGGAGTCCGGCTGCGCCGTCCTGCCCGACTACTCTGGTTGTTCGTGAACGAGCCTCACGAGGGGCGCTGTTCCCGCCACGGCGCGGATCGCCGTCCGGCGAGCGATCGTGGGACCGTACGACAAAGGGGGCCGGATCTCGCCGGGCCCCCATCTGGTCTCACCGGAACATCTGCGTGCTTTGCGCACGCCGATCGCTGGATATAAGCTACAGCAGATGACCCCTCCCGGCAAGTCCACCCCCACCCCCGCCCAGACCGGCCCCGAAGCCGCGGTCGGGTACGAGCTCACCCCCGACGACCGGATCCAGTCCGTCACGGGGGCGTGGGTGCGGTTCGCGACCCGGAATGGCGCCGGGGACGCCCTGCAGCCGCAGGCCATCGTCGGCCGGTCCATCTGGGAGTTCATCTCCGACGGGACCACGCGGGAGCTCTACCGGCGGCTCTTCGGGCGCGTCCGGGCCCAGGGCCGCTCCGCCGACATCCAGTTGCGGTGCGACGCACCGGACGAGCGCCGGCTCCTGCTGATGCACGTCCGGCCCAGGCCGGAGGGCGCGCTCGCGATCGAGATCGACACAGTGGACCGCCGGGGGCGGACGCTGCGCCACGTGGACCCGTTGGCGTTCGCCTTCGGCCCGGTGCTCCGGATGTGCGGCTGGTGCAACCGGGTGGCCGACCCCGCCGGCCGCTGGATGGAGCTCGAGGACGCGCTGCTGCAGCTCGGCCTGCTCGAGCGGGGCGCCCTGCCGCCGATCACCCACGGGATCTGCCCCGAATGTGAGCGCGCGATGACCGCGTTCATCGACGACTTCAGCGCCGGCGGCCCGGGCAGCGTCACGCTGAACGTGCTCGAAGCCGGACACTGACCCTGGCCCGCCGCGGCCGAAAGGTTCCCATGCCCGCCCTTCGTCGGTTCGTCCTCGCCGCGCTCCTCGGCGCGGCGCTCGCCCCCGCCGCGCCGGTCGCGGCCCAGATCGCGCCCTCCGAGTACGCCGCCCGGCGCGACTCGCTCGCCGCCCGCGTCGGCGACGGCATCGTGGTGGCGTTCGGCGAGCGCACGCCGGTGAGCGACTTCGGCCCGTTCTTCCAGCTCCCCGCGTTCCATTATCTCACCGGCTACGACTACGCCGACGCCGACCTGATCCTGGTCGTCCGCCACGGCCGCGGCACCGGGACGCTCTACGTCACCCGGAGCACCCCGCGGCGGGCGCTCTACTACGGCGAGGAACCCGACTCGGCCGCGATCGCCGCCGCGACCGGGCTCCCGTCGGTCCCGGTGAACGGCTTCGCCGCCGCAATGGATTCGCTCGCCGCGGCCGGGCTCCCGTTCTACACCCTGCGCGACTTCGCGGACGAGGACTTCGCCGCGGCCGACTCGCTCACCCGGGGAGCGGCGTTCATGCAGGCGTTCGCCTCGCGCCACGCCGGTGTCGAGATCAAGGACGCGCACCCGATCGTGGACCGGCTCCGGGCCCGCAAGAGCCCGGCCGAGATCGCGTTGCTTCGTGACGCGGCGGCGGTGAGCGCCCGGGGTCACGTCGCGCTGATGCGCAACATCGCGCCCGGGATGCACGAGTACGACCTCCGCGCCATCGCGGAGTGCGTCTTCGGCCGCGGGGGCGCCGACCGCGTGGCGTACGGCTCCATCGTCGGCGCCGGGCCCAACGGCACCATCCTCCACTACATGAAGGACACCCGGGAGCTCAAGCCGGGGGACCTCGTGGTGGTGGACGCCGCGGCGCAGGTGAAGGGGTACGCCGCCGACATCACCCGCACCCTGCCGGTGAGCGGCACGTTCACCCCCGCGCAACGGGAGATCTACCAGCTGGTCCGCGACGCGCAGGCCGCCGCCGAGCGGAACTCGCGCGCCGGGATGTCGATGGTCGCGGCGCAGGATTCGTCGCTCGACGTCCGCGCCCGGGGCCTCGCCCGGCTCGGCCTGGTGGATTCCGCCACCGCGACCTTCGACCCGCCCTGGCCGGCGGACTGCGCCCGGAACCCGCGCGCCTGCCGTCAGGTCCAGCTCTGGGCCATCCACGGGATCAGCCACGGCCTGGGCCTCGCGGTGCACGACCCGGTGCAGGGGTATTACGGCGACCGCACCTTCCAGGTGGGCGACGCGTTCACCATCGAGCCGGGGCTCTACCTGAGCCCCAAGCTTCTCGACATCCTCCCCGACACGCCGAAGAACCGCGCGTTCATCGCGCGGGTGCGGCCGGTGCTGGCGCGGTATGGCGAGATGGGCGTGCGGATCGAGGACGACTACGTCATCACGCCGCAGGGGACCGAGCGGATCTCGCCAGCGCCGCGGGAGATCGCCGAGGTGGAGGCGACGATCGCCAAGCGCCCGGCCCCGAGCTGTCCGGCGGAGTGAGTGGGGGGTCAGTGGGTCGGTGGGTCGGTGAGTCGGTGGGTCAGTGGGTCGGAGAGTCGGAAAACGCCGGAGTCATCCTGAGCGAAGCGAAGGATCCCTACGTGGTCCGGCGCTGAACACACTCGCGACCATTCGCGATGCAGGTGCCCTGTCCCCTGACCCACTGACCCCCTGACCCACTGTCCCCTGACCCCTGTCCCACGAGCCCCGTATGCCGCCAAGACTCATCTTCAACGGCACCGAGTACGACTCCGTAGATGCGATGCCCGCCGACGTGCGGGCGGAGTATGATCGGGTGATGGGGCTGCTGACGCCGGAGCAGCGGGCCAAGCTCGACCCCGCCACCTCGCACGCCGGCGCGATCCGGATGAACGTGAACGTGCGGACCCGGTTCAAGGTCGGCGGCAAGGAGTACGGCAGTCTCGACGAGATGCCCCCGGAGGTCCGGGAGGCGTACGAGCGGGCCCGGGCCGGCCAGGGCGCCTCGCCGGCACTCACCGGCGCCCCGCCATCCATGGATCAGGGCGCGGCCGGCGAGCGACGGCGCCAACTGCTCATCCTGCTCATCATCGCCGGGCTCGCGGCCATCGCCGTCGCGCTGCTCCGGTCCCGTCCCTGAGGAGAACACGTTGACCACACCCCACCGCTGGCTCGGCGCCCACGCCGACCGGGCGTACGCCCTGATGCGCATCGTGGTGGCGTTCCTGTACCTCCAGCACGGGCTCCAGAAGCTCCTCCCCGTCCTCGGCGGGCCGGTGGCGCACTCGCCGCTCTTCATCACCGCCGGATTCATTGAGTCGCTCTGCGGATTCGCCATCCTGATCGGGTTCCAGGCCTCGTGGGCCGCGTTCCTCGCCAGCGGGGAGATGGCCGTGGCGTACTTCCTCTTCCACGCCCCGCACAGCTTCTGGACGATCCTCAACCACGGCGAGATCGTCGTCGCGTTCTGCTTCGTGTTCCTCTATGTCGCCGTTCGCGGAGCGGGGCCGTGGAGCGTGGACGGGCTGGGGGAGGGGAGAAGGGAGACGTGAGACGTGAGACGTGAGAGGTGAGACGGGAGAGGTGAGACGTGAGACGGGAGACGGGAGATTGTGAGTAAGTTCCACGGCCCATGACGCACGACCCACGACCCACGACCCTGCGCGGACCCGCCGCCCTCACCCGCGCCCTCCGGCACCGGAACTACCGGCTCTTCTTCGGCGGCCAGGGCACCTCGCTGGTCGGCACCTGGATCACCCGCATCGCGACGAGCTGGCTGGTCTATCGGCTGACCGGCTCGGCGCTCCTCTTAGGCCTGGTCGGCTTCGCCGGGCAGATCCCCACCCTCGTCCTCGCCCCGCTCGCCGGCGTCCTGGTGGACCGCTGGGACCGGCACCGGATCCTGGTCTGGACCCAGGTGCTCTCGATGCTGCAGTCGCTGGCGCTGGCGCTCCTCACCCTGCCCCACCTCATCACGGTGTCCGAGATCCTGGCGCTCCAGCTGGTCCAGGGCGCCATCAACGCCTTCGACACCCCCGCGCGCCAGTCGCTCCTCGTGGACCTGCTCGAGGACCGGGCCGACCTCCCCAACGCCATCGCGCTCAACTCCTCGATGGTCAACCTGAGCCGGATCATCGGCCCGTCCATCGGCGGCGTGCTCATCGCCGCGGTGGGCGAGGGGTGGTGCTTCATGACGGATGCGGTGAGTTACCTCGCGGTGATCGGGTCGCTGTTGGCGATGCGGCTCCACCCGACCGACCGCGCCCCGCGGACCACCAGGTTCTCGGAGGAGTTCCGCGAGGGACTGGCCTACGTGGTGCGCTTCCCGCCGGTGCGGGCCGCCCTCCTGCTCCTCGCCCTCGTCGCCACGATGGGGATGCCCTACGTGGTGCTGATGCCGGAATTCGCCGCCCAGGTGTTCCACGGCGGCCCCCACACCCTCGGCTTCCTGATGACCGCCTCGGGGGCGGGCGCGCTGGTGGGCGCGCTCTACCTCGCCTCGCGCCACACCGTGCGCGGGCTGTGGCGCGTCATCGCCGCGGCCGCCATCCTTTTCGGGGTGGCCCTCTCGGGCTTCGCCCTGGCCCGGACGCAGTGGCTCGCGCTGGTGATCCTCCCGCTCGTCGGCGCCGGGATGATGGTGGCGATGGCCGCGGTCAACACGATCGTCCAGACGATGGTCGAGGAACGCCTCCGCGGCCGAGTGATGGCCTTCTACGCGATGGCCTTCCTCGGCACCGCCCCGATCGGGAGCCTGATCGCCGGCGTCGTCGCCGACCGCATCGGCGCGCCGCACACGGTCCTGCTCGGCGGACTCGCCTGCATCATCGGCGGGATCGCCTTCCTGCTCCACATTCCCGCGCTGCGCCCGCATATCCGCCAGGCCTATGCGGCCCGGGGGGTGGTGGCGTGATGACGCGCGGCGAGTGGCACGGGGCCGGTGGCGGGTGTATAGTGGCAGAGGACCGCGTCCGCCCCTGAACCCACGTCCCCGCCCCGGACCCCGGCGCCCCCATGTCCTCCACCTCCCTTCCCTCCGCGCTCCTGCTCGCCGCGGGCCTCACGCTCGGCGGCTGGTTCGTCGGCCACGGCTTTGCCGACGGGCGCCGGTCTGAACGCACCGTCACCGTGAAGGGCGTCTCCGAGCGCGACGTCCAGGCCGACCTCGCCCTCTGGCCCCTGCAGGTGGTGGCGACCGACAACGACCTGGCCCGGGCGCAGGCCCGGATCAACGACGAGGTCGGCCAGGTGCGCCGGTTCCTCGGGCGCCACGGCATCGACTCGACGCAGGTGGAGCTGCAGCAGCTCGACATGACCGACGTGCTGGCCGACCCCTACCGCGACCAGACCCGCGGCGGGCCGCGCTACGTGCTCAAGCAGACGGTGATGGTCCGCTCCGACCATCCGACGACGGTGCTTGCGGCGAGCCAGCAGGTCGGCGAGGTCGTGGGGGCCGGCGTGTCGCTGGCGTCGCCCGGCTACGGCCAGTCGGGGCCGACGTTCATCTTCACCCGGCTCAATGACCTCAAGCCGAAGATGATCGCGGAGGCGACCGCCGAGGCGCGGCGGGCGGCGGAGCAGTTCGCCAACGATTCGCGCAGCGCGCTCGGCCCGATCCACGACGCCAACCAAGGGGTCTTCGAGATCCTGCCACGCGACCAGGCCCCCGGGATCCAGGAGTCGAGCCAGCTCGACAAGCGGCTCCGCGTCGTTACCACGGTGGTGTATTCCCTCAAGGAGTGATCCGATGTCGGCCGACGACCGTCTCCGTCCCCATCCCCACGAACGCCTCAGCGCCCCCGCCCAGCGCATCGACCTTGCCCAGGCGGCGCGCGACCTCCGCGGCGAGGCCCATCCGGCGGTGGACGGGCACCGCCAGATCGTCGTCGCGCGGGAGGGGCCGGTGAGCGTGGTGCTGTTCGCCTTCGAGCAGGGCGCGGCGCTCAAGGAGCACCGTGCCCCCGGATCGATCACGATCCACGCCCTCGCCGGCCACCTCCGCGTCACGGCCGGTGAGACGATCCACGACCTCCCGGCCGGCAGCCTCCTCGCGCTGGCGGCGGGCGTGGCGCACGACGTCCTGGCGCTCGACCGATCGGACATGCTGCTCACGGTGGCGCGGACCTGACGTGACGGCGCCGAGGCCGTGGATCCTGGCCGAGGCCACCTGGGAGGAGGTGCGGGGCACCGTCTATCAGGTGGCGGTGCTCCCGTGGGGGGCCACCGAGGCGCACAACCGTCACCTGCCCTACGGCACCGACACGTTCCACGCGGCGGCGGCGGCGGAACGCGCGGCCGAGCTGGCGTGGGCCGCGGGGGCGCGGGTGATCGTGCTCCCGGCCGTCCCCTTCGGCGTCCACACCGGCCAGCTCGACATCCCCCTCTGCCTCAACGCCAACCCGACCACGCAGCTGGCCCTGCTTCGCGACCTGACCGACTCGGTGCGGCGCGCGGGGATCGCCAAGCTGGTGCTGGTGAACGGCCACGGCGCCAACGACTTCCGCGCGATGCTGCGGCAGCTCCAGGCGGAATCGCCGGTGTTCCTGGCCACGGTCAACTGGTACGCGGCCGCCGACGCCGCGGCGCATTTCACGGATCCCGGCGACCACGCCGGCGAGCTCGAGACCTCGGTGATGCAGCACCTCGCCCCCGGCCTCGTGCGCCCGCTCGCGACCGCCGGCCCCGGGAAGGCGCGGCGCTTCCGCCCCGCCGCGCTCCGCGAAGGGTGGGCCTGGGCACCGCGGCACTGGTCGAGCGTCACCGACGACACCGGCGTCGGCGACCCGCGCCACGCCGACCCCGCCCGCGGCGCCGCGTTCTTCGACGCCGCCACCCGGCGCATCGCCGGGTTCCTGACCGAGCTCGCCGCGCTCGACGCGACGCAGCTCTATGAGTGAACGGTGATCCGGCGCCTCGCGGGGATCGTCCTCGCCGCGGTGATCCTCTTCGCGGCCGGGCTCTGGTTCGGCGGTCGGTGGTACCTCGCCCGCTCCGTCGCCCCCGAGTCGGGGAGCCTCGCGACCCCGGACCTGACCCGCCCGGTCGAGATCACCTTCGACGCCAAGGGGATCCCCCAGGTCTGGGCCGCCACCGACGGCGACGCGTTCTACGCCCTCGGCTGGCTCCACGCCTCCGAGCGCCTCTTTCAGATGGAGCTGATCCGCCGGGTGGCCGAAGGCCGGCTGGCGGAACTGCTCGGCCCGGCGCTCTACCCGATGGACGTGCGCGCGCGGCAGATGGGCTTCGCACGCAAGGCGCACCGCGACCTCGCCGGGCTCGACTCCGCGTCCCGCGCCCTCCTCGAGCGCTACCTCGCCGGGATCAACCGCCGGATCGCCACCGCGCCGGTGCTCCCGCCGGAGTTCGCGGTGCTCGGCACCCGGCCGGCCCCGTGGACGCTCGACGACGTCGCGGCGGTGGCGATCTACCAGACCTATTTCGCCAGCGCGCTGATGGACCGGACCGAGGACTATCGCAAGCTCCTTGACGCCCTCGGTCCCGCGGCCGCCGCCGTGCTTGGCACGTACGACGCGTGGTCTCCGTCGACCGTGCCGCCGAGCGGCGCCTTCCCGTTCCGGATGACGCTCGCCTCGAACTCCTGGGTCGTGTCGCCGCGCCGCTCGGCGTCAGGGGGGGCGCTGCACGAGTCGGACCCGCACCTGCAGATCGACCAGGCGCCAGGGCTCTGGTACGCCGCGGGGCTGCACTCCGCCGAGGGGCTCGGCGTGGTCGGCGTCGCCGCGCCCGGGCTTCCGTTCGTGGCGATGGGCCACAACGCCGCCATCAGCTGGGCGTTCACGGTGGCGCCGGTGGACATCGTGGACGAGTACCGCGAGCATTTCGACCCGCGCGACCACGGCCGGGTGCGCGCGGTGGGCGGCTGGGCTCCCGTGCGCACCGTCGCGGAGTCCATCGCGGTGCGGGGGGAGCGGCGGCCCCGGGTGCTCCTGGTGCGCGAGACGCCGCGCGGCGTCATCACCGAGGCGGCGGGCGATTCGGCCATCTCGACCCACTGGGCCGGGTTCGACCTGCCGGCCACGGGGATCATCTCGAACGGGTTCCGGCTGATGCGGGCGAGCGACTTCGCCGGGTTCCGCCGGGCCGTGACCGGGTTCGGCGCGCTCAGCGTCAACTGGACCTACGCCGACGCGCGCGGCCACATCGGCTACCAGCTCGGCACGCCGGTCCCCATCCGCGATACGGGGAGCACCTTCGCCCTCCGCGACGCGGCCGATCCGCGGGCGGCGTGGCGCGGCTTCCGCCCGCTGGCGGAGACGCCGTATGCCTACGATCCGGCGGCGGGATGGCTTGCCACCTGCAACAACCAGGCGGTGCCGCCGCGGTGGCCGTACCCGCTCCCCGGGTTCTACGACGACTACCGCATCGTCCGGGCGTCACAGCTGCTGAGCGCCAAGGCGAGCTACGACACGGCCGACATGCGGCGGATCCAGCTCGACCTGGTGTCGAGCGGCGCAGTTCGATTCCGGGGGCTGATGGCGGCCGGCGCCGAGCGCACCGGACGCGACGCCCTGGCCCGCGCGATCGGCGCGTGGGACGGCGACGCTTCGGCCGGCGACACCCTCGCCGCCCTGTACCAGTACTGGCGGCGCGACCTGACGCGCGAACTCTTCGAGGACGAACTCGGGTCGCGCTGGCCGCTCGCCGACCCGCTCACCGACGCGACGATCACCCGCAACGTCGCCGCGCTGGTGGACGACCACCGGACGCCGGCGGTCGAGACCCCGGCGGACATCTCCGCCCGGGCGCTCACCGTGGCGCTGCGCGAGGCGGCGGGGCGGCCGCTCGGAAAGGTGCAGACGCTCACGATCCGGCATCCGCTCGCGGTGTCGCGCCTGCTCGATCGCTGGCTGCACCTGACGCGCGGACCGTATCCCTGGCCCGGCGACCCCAGCACGCTCGACGCCAGCTTCCGGGTCTTCGACTCCACCACCGCGACGTTCCGGACCATCGTCGGGCCGAGCATGCGGTTCATCCTCGACTGGGCGCACCCCGACGCCTTCTCGCTCACGCTCCCGCTCGGCGAGTCGGGGAATCCGCTGAGCCCGCACTTCGACGACTTCTTCGCGCTGCACCGGGCCGGCGGCGCCTGGACCGTCCCCTTCACCCGCGACAGCGTGTACGCCCGGGCCGTGAGCGTGCTCCGGCTGGTGCCGGGGCGCTGACTCGCCGGCTCAGGCCGCCGCGCGCCGGCGGCGGGTCCACCACGACCGGATCCCGGTCGTCATCATCACCAGCAGGAGCAGCGCGGCCACGGCGTTGAGCGCCCCCGACCAGGCGCCGGCCCAGGTGCCGGCGTGCAGGGCCTCGCCCAGCGCCGAGATCCTCGACTGCAGCGGGCGGACCGCCCCGTCACGCACGACGAACCGTTCCGGCCCGTGCGCGCCGTCGGCGACGACGATGGCGCCGCCGGGGAAGCGCTGGATGCCGTCGAGGCGCGTCAGGTCCACGCCGCCCGCCGCGGCCTCGCGGAGCAGCGCGCCCATCGCGACCGGCGCGACCGGATGGTCGGGACGGCGGCCGAACACCGGCGCGTGAAGTTTCATCATCACGAGCGACAGCGGCAGCAGTGCGACGAGCGGCCAGGTGACCCACCCGGTCCAGATGTGCCAGCCGAGCGCAGTACGCCGCGAGCGCGACGGGCGGGCCAGGATCGGCCCCGCGATCACCAGGATCACCATCGCGGCCGCCGCCAGGCTCACCAGCCAGCCGAGCCCCCACCAGAGATCCTTGTGGACCTGCTCCACCCGGTCGAAGAACGACGGCGGGGTGAAGGGCGGCGTCGCGACCTCACCGCCGGTGGCGACGTCGAAGGTCTTTGGGGGTTCGTTCGGGGAGGTGAACACCGTGACGGAGCGGCGGTCGTCCTGGACGAGGGCGAAGCCGATGCGGCGGACCTGGTCCAGCCTGTCGAGGAGCGCGGTGGCCCGGACCGGGGCCAGAATGGCCCCCTGGGGCCGCTCGTCGCCCGTCAGGCCCAGGATGGGGCGGAAGGCGAGGATGATGCCGGTCACGAGGATGACGGCGATCACCGGGGCAAGGGCGAGGGCGCACCACCGGTGGACGGCGGCGAGGCGGCTGCGGGTCGTCGGGACGGGCATCTGGGTTCCGGGTCCGGGGATCGGGGGACAGGCGGAATACGAGGGGGGACGCCCGGCAGTTTCAGGTTGCAACACCGGGGAGCGGCTGATTCGCCGGGCCCGGCGGCGGCCACGGGATTAGGTTTCCCCCGGGGCCCGGCGACCGGCCGGCCCCCGCGACCCTGACCAGGACCTCCGTTGTCGTTCAGCACCCTCGAGCTTCACCCCGACCTCCTCCGCGGCATCAAGGAACTCGGCTTCACCCGTCCGACCCAGATCCAGACCGACGCGATCCCCCCGGCGCTCGCCGGGCGCGACCTGCTCGCCTGTGCGATGACCGGCAGCGGCAAGACCGCCGCCTTCCTCCTGCCCATCCTGCACCGCCTGATGGACCGCCCGCGCGGCCGGACGCGCGCCCTGGTGCTGGCGCCCACCCGCGAGCTCGCCGCCCAGATCGTCGAGGAACTCAACGCGCTCGCCGTCCACACGCCGCTCTCGGCCGCGGCGGTGTTCGGCGGCGTGGGCATGGGGCCGCAGGAGCACGCCTTCCGGAGCGGCACCGACGTCATCGTGGCGACGCCGGGGCGCCTGCTCGATCACTTCCGGCTGCCGTACGCGAAGCTCGACCACCTCGAGGTGCTGGTGCTCGACGAGGCCGACCGGATGCTCGACATGGGCTTCCTGCCGGACATCCGGAAGGTGCTGCGCCACCTCCCCGTGAAGCGCCAGACGCTCTTCTTCAGCGCCACGATGCCGCCCGAGATCACGGCGCTCGCGCGCGAGATGCTGCGCGAGCCGCAGACCATCAACGTGGAGCGCCCGGCCGCCCCGGCCACCGGCATCACCCAGGCGGTGTATCCGGTGGGCCGCGAGCTCAAGACGGCGCTCCTCCTCGAGCTGCTCAAGCGCAACGAGGTCGGCGACGCACTGGTCTTCACCCGCACCAAGCACCGCGCCAACCGGCTGGCGGAGCAGCTGGTCCGGGCCGGGATCAAGGCCGACCGGATCCACGGCAACCGCTCGCAGAACCAGCGCACCCAGGCGCTCGACGGCTTCAAGT
>CAMLHU010000005.1 GCA_946479825.1 uncultured Gemmatimonadota bacterium | reverse complement strand
CGGTGAAGGGTGAACGGGGACCGCGTGAACGGGAGAGCGGTGAGCGCTGAGCGGGAAGACGACGGGTGAACGGGAAGTGGGTGAACGAAGAACGGGCCGCCTGACACGATCACGTCGGGCGGCCCGTTCACGCTGTTCCCGTTCACCCTTCACCACTTACCGCTTCACCCCAGGAAGGCCCTGATCCTCGGGTCCATCCGCTCGGGGGTCCAGTAGGGATCCCAGACCAGTTCCACTTCGACCGTGTTCACGCCTTCGAGGTCCTTGGCCACGCGTTCGACGTCGCCCATGATCTCGGGGCCCGAGGGGCATCCCGGCGAGGTGAGGGTCATCTTGATGTGCACGTCGCCGGCGTCGGAGACCGTGACGTCATAGATGAGCCCGATATCCACCACATTCAGGTTGAGTTCCGGATCCTTGACCGCCCGGAGCGCCTTCCTGACGGTTTCCGCTGTCAGCATACCTGCCTCCTTCCGTGCTGCAAACTAGGCTCGGTCCCGCCCCGGTCAACAGCTCGCGACCACCGCGGCGCGGCACGCGGTCTCGACCGTCGCGTCGGCCACGCGTCCGCGGAGGGCGTGGAGGGCGGTGAACGGCTTGGCGACCCGCGGCGCGTAGCTCCGGTTGGTGAGGAACACCACGAACAGGTCGCGGGTCGGGTCGATCCACATCTGCGTGCCGGTCCACCCGGTGTGGCCGTACGCCGCGGGCGAGAGGAGCGAGCCGTAGGGGTCGGGATGGTACTCGTCCGGATCGGGCCGCTCCCAGCCGAGGAGCCGGTTGCCGCTGGCCGGATCGGCCTGGAGGAATCGCCGGAGGGTGGCGGCACGGACCAGCGCGGTGCCGTCGGCGCCGATGCCGTTCCGGAGCCAGAACTGCGCGTATCGCGCGAGGTCGGCGCCGGTGCTGAAGAGGCCGGCGTGCCCGGCGACGCCGCCCAGGCGCGCGGAGTTCTGGTCATTCACCGTACCGGCGACCGGGTGCCCGCGGTAGCGGCCGGTCGGCGCGATGCGGCGGCGCCAGGCGGCGGGCGGGCGGAAGCGGGTCTCCTGCATCGCGAGCGGCGCGAAGACGTGGTCGGCGGCGTAGCGGTCGAGCGGCTCGCCGCTGACGCGCTCCACCAGCAGGCCGAGCAGCATCGCGTTGAGGTCGCTGTACACGGCGCTCGTGCCCGGGGTCCGCGCGAGCGGGGTGGCGTAGAGCAGGGCGACGGCGCTGTCGCGGGTCGGCGCGAGCTGATAGAACGGGCGCCACGCCGGTTCGCCGCTGGTGTGGTCGAGGAGCATCCGCACCGTGACGCGGTCCCGACCGCCGCCGGTGAACCTCGGCAGGTATCGGGCGACCGGCGCGTCGAGGTCCACCTTCCCCTGGTCCACCAGCGTGAGCAGCGCGGGGGTGGTCGCGACCACCTTGGTGAGCGACGCGAGGTCCCACACCGTCGAGTCGGGCGACGCCGCCGGCGAGCGGGCGCTCCAGGTGAGGTGCCCGTACCCGCGGGCGTAGAGGATGCGGTCGTGGGTGCCGATGACGAGGACGGCGCCGGGATAGACCCCCTGCCGGATCCCCGCCAGGACGGCGGCGTCGGCCGCGGCGAAGCGCTGGGCGGCGGCCGGCGGGGCCGAGAGCACCGCCAGCAGCAGGGACAGGACGCGGATCCTCATTCCTTGATATTACCGGGGGCGAGGCGATAGAGCAGGTGCAGGGTGGCGTCGTCGCGGGCGGTGGCGCTGGCGGTGCGGGTCCGCGGGAAGAGCACGTCGGCCGAGTCGCCGGAGTGGGGGAGACCCAGGGCGTGGCCGAGCTCGTGGGCGGCGACGGCCCGCAGCGCCACGTCCGGAAGCGGGTGGCCGAGCGGGTCGAGGAGGGCGAGGGTCACGTTGACGTGGTGGATGCGGCCGGCCTTGTCCCACGTCAGGTCGGCCTGGCCGGTGCGCTCGGCGCGGAGTCGTTCGGTCCAGCGCACGACGATG
Organism: uncultured Gemmatimonadota bacterium; assembly: GCA_946479825.1. The sequence continues at coordinate 21,034 of CAMLHU010000005.1, read as the reverse complement.
TCGGCCGAGAGGGTGTCGGCAGCGGGGGCGAACCCGATGGCCGGTTCGGTGGCGTGCCACATCCGCATCGCGTCGTCCACGTACCCGTGCAGCTCCGGGCGCCAGCCGGTGGCGCCGCCGTCGAGGATGGCCACGCGGAGGTGCGGGGCGACGGAATCGGGCCAGCGGCGGATCGTCGAGTCGGCCTCGGCGAGGAGTGAATCGAGGTAGGTGTCGGGGCCGGCGGCGAGGATCTCGCGCCGCTCGCCGAGCCGTTCGAGGGCGCTGAGGGTGTCGCCCGATGCGGCGGGGATCGGCGCGGGGCCGGGCGCGGGGGTCCGCGCCCCGAGGCTGGAGCGGGCGGCGGGGGGTGCACTGGCGATGGTCGGCGCGGCCGCGGGCGCCGGGACGCTGGGGCGTGCGGCGACGAGCGCGCGGTGGACGAGGTCGCCGAGCGCGGCGAGGCAGAGCAGGGCGGTGACCGCCGCCAGCGGGCCGATCCGCATGGGTCGAGAATACGCCGAACGGCGCCGTCGGCGCTAGCGTGGGAGCCGGGGGCCGCCTAACATTGGGCCACCGCGGCGCCTCCCGAGCATCCGCGGACCAGGCGGAGCTCATCCAGGAGACGGCGGGGCGATGGGTCGAGTGGCACAGACGCTGGTGCGGTGGCGCTGGGCGGTGATCCTGGCGTGGGCGGTGGCCGGGTTCTTCGCGATCCGGGCAGCCCCGCAGACGCCGGCGTTGCTCAACACCCGGGGCGGGAGCCGCCACCCGACCGAGGCGTCGCAGGCCGACTCGATCATTCGCACCCGCTTTCCGCAGCCCCTCAGCGAATACTTCGCGGTGACCGTGCAGGGCCCGGACCGGCTGACCGCCGGGCCGGGGCGCGCGTTCGTGGACAGCCTGGCCGAGGCGTCGCGGCGGCTGCCGTTCGTGCGCGACGTGCTCTCGTTCGGCTCCACCGGCGACTCGGTGTTCGCGAGCCGCGACGGCCGGACGACCTTCTTCGTCGTGGTGCTGCAGGTCCCCACCTCGGACAGCGCCGGCGCGCTGGTGATGCCGTACCGGACGGCGCTCCACGCGGCGGCGGCCGCGCTCCCCGGGAACGCCGCCTACACCCTCCGCGTCACAGGCCGGGCGCCGCTCGACGTGGACATCCGGACCGTGAGCGCGGAGGACAGCACCCGGAGCGAGCAGCGGCTCCTGCCGCTCACGCTGGTGATCCTGGTGCTCGCCTTCGGCGCGCTGGTGGCGGCGATCCTGCCGCTGGTGGTCGGCTTCCTCGCCATCGCGGTGACGCTGGCGGTCGTCGGGATCCTGGCGCACCACATGCCGATGTCGGTGTTCGTGCTCAACATGACGTCGATGATCGGGCTCGGCGTCGGCATCGACTACTCGCTGCTGGTCGTGACGCGCTTCCGGGAGGAGCTGACCCGCGGGCTCTCCCGCACCCAGGCGGCGGTGTCCACGCTCCGGACCGCGGGTGCCGCAGTGGTGACGTCGGGGCTCACGGTGATCGTCGGCTTCGCGGCGCTGCTCTTCACCCCGCTCATCGAGACCCAGAGCGTCGGGATCGGCGGGCTCGTGGTGGTGATCGCGGCGGTGCTGCTCGCGACCACGCTGCTGCCGGCGCTGCTCGCGGTGGTGGGGCGCCAGATCGACCGGCCGCGCTGGCTGGCGCGCCGGCTGGCCTGGTACCACGCGCCGACCATCTGGGAAAAGTGGGCCCGCAGCCTGGCGCGGCACCCCCGCCGCGCGCTCACCCTGGGCGGGCTGGGTGTGGCGCTCCTCACCGCCCCCGTGATCGCGATCCGGATCGGGCTCCCCTCGCGCAACTGGTGGCCGCACGCCACCGAGGCGGGGCGCGGGGTCGAGACGCTGCAGGCGATCGGCGCCGCCGGCGTCATCCTGCCGATCCGCGTCGTGGTCGAGTTTCCCGCCGGGACGAGCGCCGTGGACGCCACCAGCCTCCGCGGCCTGATGCAGCTCAGCGATTCGCTCAGGGCCGACGGCCGCGTGGCCGACGTCCGGAGCATCGTCTCGGTCCAGAAGCACGGCTCGCTGCTCGCCTATTCCATGCTGTACAGCGACCTGCCGAAGGCGCGGGCCCAGTACGGCGCGCTGCTCGACGCCTACCTGAGCGGCGACGCGCAGGTGGCGCTCCTCGACGTGCTGGTGTCGGACACCACCTCGCTGACCTCGGCGATGGACTACGTGCGCCGGGCGCGGACCCTCGCCGCGCACCCGCCGCGGGGGCTCCGCGGCGCCACCATCCGGGTGGGGGGCTACCAGGCCGCGAGCGTGGACTTCCAGGACGACCTGCTCGGCCGGTTCCCGCTGATGGTGCTGCTCATCCTGGGCTCCACGGGGCTGATGCTCGCGATCGCGTTCCGCTCGCTCCTCGTGCCGATCAAGGCGGTGATCATGAACTCGCTCTCGGTGAGCGCGACGTTCGGGATCATCGTGCTGGTGTTCCAGCACGGGTACGGAAGCCAGCTGTTCGGCCTCGACGGGCCGGTGGACGCCATCTTCGTGGCGGTGCCGGTGCTGGTGTTCGCGGTGGTGTTCGGGCTGTCGATGGACTACGAAGTGTTCCTGCTGGCCCGGATCAAGGAGGCGTTCGACAGCCACGGCCGGAACACCCAGGCCACGATGGAAGGGCTCTCGGCCACCGCCTCGACCATCACCTCGGCCGCGCTCATCATGCTGCTGGTGTTCGGGGCGTTCGCCTTCGCCCGGGTGCTGGTGGTGCAGTTCCTGGGCTTCGGGCTCGCGGTGGCGGTGCTGCTCGACGCCACGCTCATCCGGATGGTGCTGGTCCCCGCGTTCATGCACCTGGCGGGCCGGTGGAACTGGTGGCCGGGGGTGCGCGGGGCTCGCAAGGAGCCGCCGGCGGTCAAGCCGGCCGACTGAACGTCCCCCACGACGACACGACCCCGGACGCCGACAGCGTCCGGGGTCGTCGCGTTCCGGGGGACCGAGGGATCAGCGCTTGGCGTCGAGCCAGTTGTCGCCCACGCCGATCGAGGCCACCAGCGGCACCCGCAGCGCCGCGGCGCCTTCCATCTTCTCGCGTACCAGCGCCGCGGCGCGGTCCACCTCGGCCGCCGGCGCCTCGACCACGAGTTCGTCGTGCACCTGCAGGAGGATCCGGGCCCGGAGCCCCTCGCGGCGGATCGCCTCGTGCAGCAGGATCATCCCCCGCTTGATGAGGTCGGCCGCGGAGCCCTGCAGCGGAGAGTTGGTGGCCACCCGCTCGCCGAAGGCGCGGATGTTGAAGTTGCGGTCGTTGATCTCGGGGATGTACCGCCGGCGGCCGAAGAGCGTCTCGACGTAGCCCTGGCGGCGCGCCACCTCCACCATCCGGTCGAGGTACGCCCGCACCCCGGCGAAGCGCTCGAAGTACTGGGTGATGAACGCCTTCGCTTCCTCCTGCGGGATCCCCAGCTGCTTCGACAGCGCGAACGCCCCCTGGCCGTAGATCGTGCCGAAGTTGATGGTCTTGGCGCGGGCGCGCATCTCGGACGTCACCTGGTCCTCGGGGACGCCGAAGATGACCGCCGCGGTGCCGCGATGGATGTCGCCGCCGGCGTGGAAGGCGGCGACGAACGCGGGATCTTCCGAGAAGTGCGCCAGCAGCCGGAGCTCGATCTGGCTGTAGTCGGCCACCACGAACCGGCACCCCTCCGCGGGGACGAACCCGCGGCGGATCTCCTCGCCGCGCGGCGTCCGCACGGGGATGTTCTGCAGGTTGGGGTCGGTCGAGGAGAGCCGGCCGGTCGCGGCGCCGGTCTGCTGGAAGCTGGTGTGGATCCGGCCGGTCTCCGGGTTGACCGCCGCCGGCAGAACGTCCACGTACGTGCTCTTGAGCTTCTGCACCTCGCGGTACTCGAGGATGAGCTTCGGCACCTCGTGCCCCAGCCCGGCCAGCTCCTCGAGGACCTCCGCGTCGGTCGAGGCGCCGGTCTTGGTCTTCTTGAGGACCGGCAGCTGCAGCTTGTCGAAGAGCAGCGCGCCGAGCTGCTTCGGCGAATTGAGGTTGACCGCCGCACCCGCCGCCGCCGCGATCCGCCCCTCGAGCCGGGCCAGGTCCTCGGTGAGTTCCGCCGCCAGCCGCCGGAAGACCGCGCGGTCGATCGCGATCCCCGCCCATTCCATGTCCACCAGCACCTCGACCAGCGGCAGCTCGAGCTCGTCGAGCAGGCGGCCGAGCCCGGTCTCCCGAAGCCTCGGCGCGAAGAGCGCCTCGAGCGCGAGCACCGTGGCGCTGTCGTGGCCGCAGTACGTGGCCGCCTCGGCCACGTCCACCTCGGCGAACGGGATCTGCGCCTTGCCCTTGCCGACCAGGTCGGTGAACCCGCGCATCGGGACGCCCAGGTGCTCCATGCTCAGCACGTCGATGGCGTGGGACCGGCGGCCGGGGTCGAGCACGAAGCTGGCGAGCATCGAGTCGTAGCGAACACCCTGCACCTCGACGCCGGCGCGACGCAGCACCTGCCAGTCGTACTTGACGTGGTGGCCGGCCTTGGGGACCGCGGGGTCGCGGAGGAGGTCGGCCACCGGCGCGCACGCGGGGTCGGTGATCGGCGGGAGGTTCCGCACCGGCGCCGGGGCCGCGAGCTCGCCGCCGCGGGGACGGTGGCCGAAGGGCAGGTACCACGCCTCGCCCGGCGTGACCGCGAACGAGAGCCCGATGAGCTCGGCGCTGTGGGGTTCGAGCGAGCTCGTCTCGGTGTCGAAGGCGACGAGCGGCGCGGCGCGGAGCCGGGCCACCAGCGCCGGGAGCTCCGCCGGATCGTCCACCACGGTGACCGCGGGCGCCCCGCCCTGGACCACCGGCGCGCCCCCGCCACCCGCCTCCGTCGGCGCGACGGCCGACTCGGCGCCGAGCTGGCGCAGGAGCGAGGTGAACTCGAGCTCGGTGTAGAGCCGCGCCAGGGCGTCGCGGTCGGCTTCGCGCGGGCGCCACGCGTCGGGCTCGAAGGCCACCGGCGCGTCGCGCCGGATGGTGACGAGGCGCTTCGAGAGCCGCGCCTCCTCCGCGTGCTGCTCCAGCCCTTCGCGATACCGCTTGTGCTTCACCTCGGAGGCGTGGGCCAGGATGCCCTCGAGGTCGCCGTAGGTGCGCAGCAGCTCGGCCGCGCCCTTCTCGCCGATGCCGCGGACGCCGGGGACGTTGTCGGCGGTGTCGCCGACCAGCGAGAGGAAGTCCACCACCTGCGACGGCGGCACGCCGAGCCGGTCCTCGGCGTTACGCTCGTCCACCCAGATCGGCTCGACGCTCGCGGCGCCGCCGCGCCCGGGATTGAGGATGGCGATCCCGGGACGGATGAGCTGGTAGAAGTCCTTGTCCCCCGAGACGATGACCGCCTCCCACCCGCCGCCGCCGGCCCGGTCGGCCAAGGTCCCGATGACGTCGTCGGCCTCCCAGCCTTCCACGGCCAGGAGCGGGATGCGGAGTGCGGCCAGCAGCTGCTCCACCCGCTCCACCCCGCGATCGAACTCCTCCTGCTCGGCCGGCTCCATCACCTCACGGTGCGCCTTGTAGCCCTCGAATTCTTCGCCACGGCCGGAATCGCCGGCGTCGTTGACCCACACCAGCGCGTCAGGGCCGTACTCGGCGGCGAGCTTGGTCAGGAAGGTCAGGACGGCGCGGGGGACCGAGGTGTTCTCGCCGCGGGCGTTCCGCAGCGGACGGTCGCGCATGGCGTGGTAGGCGCGGTAGATGAGCGCGTACCCGTCCACGAGGAAGAGGCGGGGCGGGGTGTGAGGCATGGGGGGAAGGTAAGCGGTGAGCGGTGAGCGGTGGGCGGGGGAGCGTGGTGGTCCACTGGGAGATGCTGGAGATGCTTCGGTCGCCTCGCTCCCTCAGGATGACCGCGCCCACGCGCCCCTGCGCCCCCCTACTTCCCCATCCTACGCAACCGGTCCACCACGCGATCGAAGTCCGCGCGCGAGGCGATCGTGAGCCTGAACCGCCCGAAGCCGGTCTCGTCCACGAAGTAGAGCGTCAGCTGGAGCTGGGTGTAGTCCCAGCGGATGATGCGGCCCTGGTTGTACGCGCTCGCGTCGTAGACCTGGTCGGGCTCGCCGAGGGAGATGTAGACGCTGCCGCGGTCGGTGAGCCAGCCCGCGATGCCTTCGTCGGTGAACCGGCGGTTGGCCGCGGCGAGGCGGGTGAAGTAGGCGTCGATGGCCTCGTTCTCGGGGGTGGCCGGGTTCGGGTCGGTGTCCTTCCAGAACTTGCGCCACAGCCCCGGGCGGTCGGCGGGGGCGGCCTTCTTGATCGCCTTGAGTTCGTCGTCGTGGCCGAAGTACCGCAGCAGGTCGGCCATCTGGTCGTAGTTGGTCACGATCCACGACGACGAGAGCGACACCAGGGCCGAGGCCTGCTGATGGTGGGCGCTGTCGCCGACCTGGACGCGCAGCTCGCCGAGCGGCGCGCTGTCGGGCGTGATCTTGAGGAGCCGACCTTCGACGGGAGTGGCCCCGGTGAACACCAGCGTGTCGCGCCGGAGCACCGTATCGCGGCTGTCGATCACGGTCACGGGGACGCGCGCGCCAGCGGGCATCCGGTAGCCCTCCACATACACACCGAGGGTGTCGGCCCCGTAGGCCACCGCGCCGCGCGGATTGACGATGACCTTGAGCGGCTGGGTCGGGTCGGTCCGCGGGGTCACCTCGTACACGAAGAGCGGCGCGGACACGGCGCCCGGGCCCCCCGGGGGGATCACCACGTCCGCCTCGGCGCGCCCCTGGGCGTTGGACCGGCGGTCGGTGATGGTGAGCGCCAGGTGGTAGCCCCCCGGCGCCAGGCGGATCGGCTCCTGAAAGAGGACGCTCTCGTCGTTGCGGAGCGTCTCCTGGAACGTGGCCACCCGCACCGTCTGGTCCCGGCCGATGACGATGGGCGGGGCGCCGGGCCGGGTGAGGACGATGTCGGCGCGGTAGCGGGCCTCGAACCCGGAGGGTGAGCGCTCGAAGCTGAAGGAGCGATTCTCGAGCGAGACCGCCAGGATCCCGATGCCGGTGTCGGCGGGACCGGGCACCACGTCGAAGACGCCGACGAACGGGATGCCGGCGGCGGACGTGAGGCGGCCGAGGCGGCGGAAGACCGCCGTCTGGTCGAGGATGTCGGTGAGGGTCTGGGCGGGGGTCGGGCCGGCGGGGGCGGTACCGACCCGCTGCCACTGCCCGCAGGCGGCGGCGCCGAGCACGACGGCGAGGACGGCGCCGGACCGGACCGCGACCGCTGGACGGGGCATCAGGGCTCCTTGGGGACCGTAGCTTAGCGGCCCCGGAAACACAGCGTCAAGGAAGGCGCGCGTCTTGTCGGGCCTTCGGCGGCGCGATACCTTCCTGCATTCCCATGACACAAGACAGCCTCGTCGGCCGGACCATCGCCGGCTACCGGCTGCTGGAGCACATCGGGGAGGGCGGCACCGCCGAGGTGTACCGCGCCGACCATCCCGAAAAGGGCCCGGCCGCCGTCAAGATCCTCCGCAGCCGCCTGGCCCAGGACCCGGTGGCGGTCAAGCGCTTCCTGCGCGAAGCCGAGTTCGGCCGCCGGGTCGCGCACCCGAACATCGTCGGGGTCCGCGACTTCGGCCAGGTGGACGACCTCTTCTACCTCGCGCTCGAGTGGATCCCCGGCGAGCCGCTGGCGACCTTCGCCGCCAAGGCGGGGACGCTCGCGCCGCCGGTGGTGGCGGAGATCATCGAGCAGGTGGGCCGCGCGCTCGCGGCGGCGCACGCGGTGGGGATCATCCACCGCGACCTCAAGCCCGCCAACATCATGTACGACCCCGCCAGCCGGGTGGCGAAGCTGCTCGACTTCGGCATCGCCCGCGACGAGAACGCGGCGCCGGAGGAGCGGCTCACCCGGGCGGGGTTCTTCGTCGGCACGCTGCAGTACGTGGCGCCCGAGACGCTGAGCGGCGAGCTGGTGGACGAGCAGGCCGACGTGTACAGCCTCGCCGTCATCGCCTACTACCTCCTCACCGGCGCGCACCCCTTCCCGGGCCGCTCCCCGCGCGAGCTCTTCCAGCAGCTGCTCCAGGACCAGGCCACGCCGCTCAACCAGGCGGTGCGGGGCCTGCGCTTTGCGCCGGAGCTCGAGGCCGTGGTGATGAAGGGCCTCGCCCGCGAACGGGCCAACCGTTACTCCTCCGTGGACGAATTCGCGACCGCCTTCTGCACGGCGGCCCGGGCGACCGGCCCGGCGAAGCGGCCCGGGTTCCTGGGGGGCCTCTTCAAGCGCGGCCCCGCGTGAGCGACGCCGCCCTCGTCGCCCTCCTCAAGCGGCGCTCGATCCGGCACGGCGACTTCACCCTCGCCTCGGGCGCCAAGTCCTCCTACTACATCGACTGCCGCCTCACCACGATGTCCGCCGACGGGCAGGCCCTGATCGGCCGGCTCGGCCTGGCCGCGATCCGCGACGCGGGCTGGGCCCCGGCCGCGGTCGGCGGACTCACGATGGGCGCCGACCCGGTGGCGTACGCCATCGCGCACGCGAGCGCCGGCGCGCCGCCCGTGGTGGACGCGTTCAGCGTCCGCAAGCAGGCCAAGGACCACGGCACGGCTCGCCTCATCGAGGGGAACTTCCGGGCCGGCGACCGCGTGGTGGTGGTCGAGGACGTGATCACCTCGGGCGGGTCCGCCCTGCAGGCGATCCGGTCCGTCGAGGACGCCGGCGGCCAGGTGGTCGGCGTCCTCGCCGTCGTGGATCGCGAAGAGGGCGGCCGCAAGGTGCTGGAGGCCACCGGCCACCCGGTCGTGGCGCTCACCACCGCGACCCTCCTCGGCCTCCGGACCGCCTGACCGCGGATCGCGCGATGGCCGCTCCCGCGACCCTGACCCTCTTCCAGCGCACGGCCCGCCGCCGGTGGTGGCTGCTCTTTGGCGCGACCGTCGCCCTGCTGCTGGCCGACCCCGCCGCCGGCCGCGACGTCCCGTGGGCCTCCGCGACCCAGTTCCTCCTCCTGGCCGGCGCGCTCAACCTCGGCGCCGGCGCGCTCGCGCGCCGCGGCGTGTCCGGGCGATCGGCCTGGGCGGTGGCGCTCGGGTTCGACCTCGCGGTCGCCGCCGTGCCGCTCGCGCTCACCGGGGTCCCCGGGCTCGGCGTCCTGGCACTCGCGGCCACGCTGCCCTACGCCGCCGACGCCGAAGGACTGGCCGGTGCCTTCGCCGCCCTGAGCGGCGGCCTTGCCGTCGTGGCCGCGCACGCGATCGCGGCCGGGTTCGACGTGCCGCCGATCGGGCTCATCGAGGGGTTCCTGGTCGGCGCGGTAGGGCTCGGGCTCCGGGAGCGCGCCGCGGTGACGGAAGCCAGGCTCGGCCGCCTGCGCGAGGCGCTGGACCGCGCCACCGCGGGGGATTTCTCCACCCGGGTCAGGACCTCCGCCCACGACTCGCTCGCGGCGGTGGAGGTGGCGTTCGACCGGATGGCCGGCGAGACCGCCGAGATCGCGCGGACCGTACAGCAGGAATCGGCCGAGGTGGCCGCGGTCGCGGAGGAGCTCTCGGCCGCGACCGAGGAGCTGCAGATCTCGGCCGACGCGCTCTCGGGCGCCGCCAGCCGGCTGGCGCAGGACCTTCAGCAGCAGCGGGTGATGGCCGAGGACAGCCGCCGGCAGGGCGAAGGGGCGCGGGCGGAGGCCGAAGCGCAGCGCCAGCGGTTCCAGCAGCTGGAGGACGAGGAGGCGCGTCTCGTCGCGACCACCGAACGCGCCCGGGAGCGCGTGGCCCGCGCGGGCGACACGCTCGTCGTCGTCGGCAACGAAGTGACCACCACCGGCAGGATCGTCTCCGAGCTCACGGCGATGAGCGCGCGGATCGGCGGGATCGCGCAGACCATCGCCACCATCGCGCGCCAGACCCACCTGCTCTCGCTCAACGCCGCCATCGAGGCGGCGCGGGCGGAGGGGGAGGGGCAGGGGTTCAGCGTGGTCGCGGAAGAGGTCCGGGCGCTCGCCGCGCAGGCCGGGCGATCGGCCCGCGAGGTCGGTGAGCTGGTGGGGGAGCTGCAGGCGGGGATCGCGAGCGCCGCCCGCGCGATGGAGACCGGCCGCGCGCAGGTGGAGGACATCGCGCAGGTGGCGCGCGAGGCGGACGAGGCGCTGATCGAGCTGGCCGGCGGGGTGCAGCGTTCGGCCGAGCGGATCACCGCGGCCGCGGACGCCACGCACCGCCAGGCCGACCTGCAGGCGGCGCTGCTCGCCGCGCTCGACCGGGTGAGCCAGGTGAGCCAGGGCGCGGCGAGCAGTTCCGACGCCGCCGCCCGCTCCGCCCAGCAGCAGATCCAGGCGATGACCGAGCTGGCGGGCACGTCACAGCAGCTGGCCCTGCTGGCGGAACGACTCCGGACGGCGACGGCGCACTTAAAGGGGTCGTGAGTCGTGGGTCGTGAGTCGTGGGGTCATTGGTCGATGGTCGTTGGTCGTTGGTCGTGGGTCGTGAGTCGTGGGCTGCCGCCTCCTCCTCTCCTCTTCTTCTCCTCGCCTCTTCTTCTCTTCTTCTCCTCTCCTCTTCTCCCCTTCTCCCTCCGCCCCCCTCTTCCCGCCCGGTGCCACGCCGTGCACTCAGTGTCCGCTGTTCCAGGTCCCTGGTGACAAGGGGTGGAAGGCACGGAACGTGGTCCGGTACGGGAAGATCATCAGCGTGAGATAGCGTTCGAGGGCGACGGGGAACGGGAACCGGCGCCGGAACTCCGCGCCGCTCACGCCCATCAGCGCCCGCAGGTGGCGGCCGAAGCTCTGGGGCGAGGAATAGTCGAGCCGGTACGCCACGTCGGCGACCGAGAGCCCGCGCTCCTCCTCGAACAGCAGCGCGGCGTGGAGCAGCCGCATCGCCGCGAGGTAGCTCTTGGGGCTCGGCAGCCCGGCGCGCCCGAACCGCGACATCAGCGTGCTGGGCCGCACCCGGAGCGCCCGGCAGAGCCGCCGCACCGTGAGCGTCGTCGGCGCCAGGCGGACCAGCGCCTCGAAGAAGAGCCGGGTGTCGGCCGGCACCTCGCCGAGCCCGTCGAGGAGCGGCGCCAGGATGCGGGCGCCGTTGCGGTCGGGTGGCGCGCTCACGAGGGCGCGGAGCCGCTGCCAGCCGGCGGGATCGGAGACGTCCACCACGTCGCGGACGCCGCGGGCGCCGAAGTGGAGCAGCGTCTCGGTCACGGCACCGCTGTGCTCCGAGACCAGCGCCACCGTGGGGATGGCCGGGAAGCCCTTCACCAACCGGTCGACGTCCGCCAGCGACTCGGCGGTGCAGCGCTGCACCGACACGAGCACCGCACGCACCGGCCGCTCCCGCACCGCGCGGATCGCGTCGGGAATGGAGTCGCGGTGCACCACCGCGATCCCCCCGCCGACCGCCGCCTCGACCCGCGCCCGCTCCCGCGGGTCGAGCACCGCCGCGACCGCCGCGCTCTCCGTGCGTACCTGCCGCTCCACCATCTGCGTGCCTCCGGTCGGTTCCGCGGCCACGGTAGCCCTCTGCGGTCAACGACCGGTCAACCCGCCCCGCACCCAAAGCGCCCCGGCCGGGGTGCAAAACGCAACCATCGGGACGTCTCACGCGTCTGAGGATGGGTGTCCGTCTCTGGCCGGGGTGGAGCGGACGGGTATCTTGGGGGGGGGTTCGCCCGGCCGCCGATCGGCGGAGCGGGACCTGCCACAGCGGGGGCCGACCGCGACGTGACCGCCGACAACTCGCAGCTGCAAAGCCGGCTTCAGGCCGCGCTCGGCGCCCAGTACCGGCTCGAAGGGGAGATCGGGCAGGGGGGCATGGGCGTGGTCTTCCTCGCCCGAGACGTGACCCTGGACCGCCCGGTGGCGGTCAAGGTCATCCGCCCCGAACTCGCCGTCCACGCCTCCATCACCCAGCGATTCCTCGCCGAAGCGCGGCTCGTCGCGCGGCTGCGCCACCCCAACATCGTCACCGTCCACACCGCCGGCGAGACCACCGGCCTCTTCTACTACGTGATGGACTGGGTGCCGGGCGAGAGCCTGCGGCAGCGGCTGACGCGCGAGGGGAAGCTGCCGGTCGAGGACGTGGCCCGCATCGTGGCCGACCTTGCCGACGGGCTGGCCGCGGCCGGGCGCCAGGGGGTGGTCCACCGCGACGTGAAGCCGGAAAACGTCCTCCTCGACCGCGACACCGGACGGGCGCTCCTCACCGACTTCGGCATCGCGCGGGTGATGGCGGCCGAAGGGTCGGCGGTGATCACGGGGCAGGGGATGGCCATCGGGACGCCGACGTATATGAGCCCCGAGCAGGCGGCCGGCGAGACGGTGGACCACCGCAGCGACCTCTACGCGCTCGGCGTGGTGGCCTACGAAATGCTCGCCGGCCACCCGCCGTTCCGCGCGGCCAGCAACGCGACCGTGGTGACGATGCAGATCGCCGAGGCGCCGGTACCGATCGGCAAGATCCGGCCCGACACGCCGCCCGCGCTCGCGGCCGCGGTGATGCGGGCGCTGGCCAAGTCGCCGCACGATCGCTTCGCCGACGGGCTCGCCTTCCGGCGCGCGGTGCTGGGCGAAAGCCCCGCGGCCGCCCCGCGGCGCCACCGCACCTGGGCGTGGATCGGGGCCGGTGTCGTCGCGCTCGCGGCCGTGGCGCTGGTGGCCCGCGCGGCCTTCCGGAGCGGCGGGCCGCCCGCCGGGGTCAACCCGCGGCACTCCATCCTGGTGCTGCCGTTCGACAACCTGCGGCGGGACTCGACGCTCGACTGGCTTCGCCAGGGCAGCGTGAGCATGCTCGGCCTCGACCTGGCGCAGTGGAGCGACCTCACCGTCGTGGACCAGGCGCGGGTGCACGACCTCTTCGCCAAGCGAAAGCTCGAGCTGGGCGACCCGGTGGGACTCGACGTCGCGCGCGCGCTCGCGCGCGAGGCGGGGGTGTGGACCCTGGTCGCGGGGGATTTCGAGCGCTCGGCCGATTCGCTCCACCTGACCGCCCGGATGATCGACGTCGCGTCCGGCGCGCGGGTGGACCTGGCCCAGGCCTCCGTCCCCGCCGACAGCGACGTGCGGGTGGCGTTCGACCAGCTGGCCGCGCGCCTGCTCAACGTCTCGGGCGCGCCGGGGGGACTCACCCCGGGGCTCGCCGACGCCACCACCAGCTCGCTCGAGGCCTATCGGGCCTACCTCACCGGCATCGACCACCTGAACCACTGGGAGCTCGAGGCGGCGGACACCGCGCTGGAGCGCGCCACCGCGCTCGACAGCACCTTCGGGCTGGCGTACTACAAGCTCGCGCTCACGCGCGGGTGGATCGGCGGCGGGAACGACCGCGAGGGCCGGCGCGCCATCGCCTACGCCGGGCAATACGCCGCCAAGCTGCCGGCGCGGACCCAGGCGCTCATCAGCGCCTACCAGAGCTTCGTGAACGGCGACCTTCCCCGCGCGCGCGAGCTCTACACCCGGCTGCTGGCGCAGGACAGCACCGACACCGACGCGTGGTACGCGCTGGGCGACGCCTGGTTCCACGACACCGACTCCACCGCGGTGGGGCGGGCGCGGAAGATGACCGCGTCGCTCCGGGCCTTCCGCCACGCCCTGGCGCTCGACCCCGCGTACGCGCTGGTGTACGAGCACGTGGCGATGATGTACACCGACGCGGCGCGCGACCGGCCCGTCTTTGCGCTGGTGGCGCCGGATTCGTTCGCGCCGGGGACCGGCCTCGACAGCGTGGTCCGCGCCCAGGCGGTGCAGCGCGCCCGCCGCGCCGGGATCCAGCTGGGCCGCGACTGGGTGGCGGTCCAGCCCGGGACCGAGCGGGCGCACCGCGCGCTCATCGACGCTTTCGCCGCCGCGCACGACGTGCAGAGCGCGGTGCAGGAGATCGACCGGATGCGGCTCGCGCCGATCGACCTCGACCCGACCACCGCGATGCTGCTGGAGGGGCGGGCGCGGTTCGCGGCCGGCGACGTGAACGGCGCGCTCGCGGTGCTGCGCCCGGCGTTCGACTCGCTCGCGGCCGATCCCGACCACCTGGACCGGTTCTCCGCCGAGGAGTATGGCGGGCTGCTGGCGACGGCCAACCCGTTCCTCTACGCCGGCGACCTGCCGTCCGCGCTCAGGCTGGTGGCACTCACCCGTCCGCTCCGCACCGAGATGCTCGATGCGATGGGCGCGCCGGCGTCGGTGGACTGGCGGTACTTCGACCAGATCCAGGCGGGACAGGCCTACGGCCCCGCCGGGGCGGCCGCGGAGCTGCGGAAGGCCTGGCGCAGCGTGGCGGAGGCGGCGCGGAGCGCCAAGCCGGCGCAGCGGGTGCCGATCGCGCGGAGCGGCGCCCCGGCCGCGGTGGGGCTCCTGCTCGCGCCCGCGGCCGACACCACCGCCGTGACCGAGTTCGCCGCCCTCACCGGCGACCAGTTGCCGGGCGAGGTCGCGGCGCTGGTGGCGATCGCCCGGCGCGACACGACCGCGGCGCGCAAGGCGCTGACGCGCGCGGACGCCGCGGGCCGGGAATACCACTGGGACCTGGGCGGCTGGGTCGGCACGCCGAGGATCGTGAGCGCGTGGGCGCACTACCTGCTGGGCGACTACCAGGCCACGCTCGACGCACTCACCGCCTACGACCCCGAGATGCTGGCGCCGAACCAGTACGACGCGCGGTGGGCGGCGGTGGGGTGGGCCCGATTGGTGCGTGGCCTGGCGGACGAGCGGCTGGGCCGGCGCCAGGATGCCGAGCGCGAGTACCGCAGCGTCCTTACACAGTGGAAGGACGTCGATCCCCGGGTCGTGCCGCTGGTGCTGCAGGCACGGGCAGGGTTGGGGAGGGTGACGGGGGCGGGGGGAGAGGGGTGGTGGGTCGTGGGTCGTGAGGGGTAGCTCACATTCGCTGGCACGCGAGCCGGTCCGCCGCGGCGAGCCGATGCCCGTCGGTCGTGAGCTCATGACCCACGACCCACGACCCACGACCTTTTCGCTTCGGGCTCAGATTCCCGCTATCTTTCCGCCACGGGCCGGGCGGGATGGTCGCGGCGGGGGAAACCCCGTCGAGGAAAGTCCGAGCTCCACAGGGCAGATCGCCAGGTAACGCCTGGGCGCCGCAAGGCGACGGACAGGGCAACAGAGAGCAGACCGCCGATGGCCCGCGCGCAAGCGCGGGATCAGGCAAGGGTGAAACGGTGGGGTAAGAGCCCACCGCACCCCTGGCAACAGGGGTGGCACGGTAACCCCCGATCGGAGCAAGGCCAAATAAGCGGCGAGGTGCGGCCCGCACCGACCCCACCGGCAACGGTGAGCCGCGGGTAGGCTGCTCGAGGCGCCGGGCGACCGGCGTCCCAGACAGATGACCGTCTCCCGAGCCGAAAGGCGAGGGAAACAGAACTCGGCTTACGGCCCGACCCGTGCTCCCTCGCGCCCCCTCCGGGCGCGAGGGAGCTTCACTATCGGCCCCGGCCGCTGCTTGCCCCCGATTTCCCCCGTCCCTAGAATCCTTCCCGGTGTCGAGCAACCGTCGCGCCAGCCGAGCCCCTGCGGCGAGCCGGGCGGGCAACGTTCCTCCGGCCGACCGGCCGTATCCCACGGATTGGGAGCGGGTGGCCGAGCTGCGGGTCTTCCGGACCCCGCACGCGGCCTGGGAACGCCTGATCGCCTGGCGGACCGACATGCGCAAGCGCGGATGGCGACTGCTCCGGGTCACGAGTGACGCCGACGAACTCGTGGCCGTGTTCGGGAAGACCAAACCCGAGCTGACCGACCGGGCCGGATGACCGCCCGGATCCACCTCCCGTCAGGCCCACCTGGAGTCCCCATGCAGGCACGTCCCTTCGCCTTCGCCGCGCTCGCCGTCGGCGCCCTGGCCGCGTTCACGGCCGCCCAGTCCACCCAGCGCTACCGGGTGGAGGTCGCGAGCGAGACCACGGTGGACCTCACCGCGCTCGGCGGGCCGGTCCAGCACCAGAACACCACGTCGAACGCGTACCTGACCATCGCGATGTCGGACACGGTGGGCGGGCGGCGCCTGCTCGCCACGCTCGACTCGCTGGTGCCGGACAGCACCTCGCCGATCCCGGCCTCGATGCTCGATAGCGCGCGGGGCCGGACGGCCACCGCGTTCCTGAGCGACGCGGGCCGGCTCACGGAGCTCTCCGCGGACACCACGAGCCCGATCGCCGGGAGCGTGTTCCCGATCCTGCACAACTTCTTCCCCCGCGCCCGCGCCTCGGCCAAGGTCGGCGACAAGTGGACCGACACGCTCGAGTACGCCAGCGAGAAGGGGCCCTCCGGCGGCGTCAACGTCCGGATGGTGGCCAACTGGGTGGTGATGGGGAACGAGGTCCACGACGGGGTCCAGGCTCGCAAGATCCTGGCGGCCTACAGCTCGGCGCGCTCCGGCACCATCGAGGGCCCGCAGGGCTCGATGTCGCTCGACGGGACCGGCACCGGTAACGCGACCTACTGGGTCACGCCGGCCGGCGCGCTGGTCGGCGGGACGCTCACCGAGGACGTGCAGATGAAGATCACGTCCGCCGGCGCCCCGGCCCCGATCCCGCTCACCACCAAGAGCACCATCACGATCTCGGGGATCAAGTGAAGCGCGCGCTCGTCGCGGCGACGGTGGCCCTCGCGGCCTGCGGCGGCAACGCCGCGCCCGGGGGCGCCGCGCCGAAGCACCACCGGACCGGCACCGCCGCGACCCCGCTGGTCTACGCCCCCGCGCCGCCGACCCGGTACGTCTACTACCGGCGGGATAGCATCGTCACCCTGCTCCCCAACGGCGCCGAGGTGCCGCAGGTCCTCGGCCGCACACTGATGCTGACGG
Source organism: uncultured Gemmatimonadota bacterium (assembly GCA_946479825.1). The sequence goes on along the minus strand of CAMLHU010000005.1, from coordinate 4,282 downwards.
TGAGCATCACCCCGCCGGCGCCCGGCACCCCGGGCGCCAACCGGCTCACCATCTCGATCGACTCGGTCGCCGTGGACTCCGACGCCCCGGCGATGGCGCGCCCGGCCTTCCAGGGGATCGCCGGCACCACCTGGACCGCCGACCTCGCGCCCAACGGCCGGCTGACCGGCTTCAGCGCCGACCGGCACAGCGCGGGCGCCGACCAGGCGGCGGAAGACCTGCTCCGGCTCCTCCCGACCCTCCCCGCCGGCGGCGCGGTACAGGGCACCGCGTGGACCGACACGGTCACCGCGGACTTCCCGATCCAGAGCCTGCAGGTGAGCGAGAGCCTGTTCACGAAGAGCAGCGCGATGCCCGGGCTGATCGACGGGCAGCTCGACGTGCGGAGCGATGCGGTGGTCACCCGCAGCGGATCGAACGGCCAGCTGGTGCTGACGGGCGGCGGGATCCGGTCCTCGGTGGCCACCTTCGGCGCCGACGGGCGGCTGGTATCGGAGACCGGTTCGGACTCGATCGCGATGAAGGTGTCGGTCAAGGCGGTGGGCCAGGCGGTGTCGCTGCGGCAACTCGGCCGGTTCACGGTGACCGCCCGACCGTAGCGATGGCGCGCGGCCTCGCGCGGGGCCTCCTCCGGGGGGTGGTCGGACTCGCAGGCGCCTTCGTCCTCTGGCTCCTCGCGGTCTGGCCGCCCCCCGTGTGGTATGCCACCCACTGGCCGGCGGAGACGGCGTTCCAGGAGATGCGGAGGAAGAGCGCAGGGACGCAGGAACGCAGAGGCGCAGCGACGAGGGGGCGGACACTCGGGGTCGGCACGCTCGACCCCCCCTGCGCCCCTGCGCCTCTGCGTCCCTGCGTCCGCCTCTATCACCCCGTTCCGCTCGATTCCATCGCCCCGGCGATGGTCTCGGCCGCGATGGCCGGCGAGGACCAGCGGTTCCGTCAGCACTCCGGCATCGACTGGGTGAACCTGCGGCACGCCCTGGGCTACCCCCGCGACGATTTCTCCTGGACCTCGCCCCGCGACCGCCGCGACCTCTGGCGGGCGCTCCCCCGCGCGTGGAGCCGGCGCGATCGCCTGCGGGGCGCGAGCACCATCACACAACAGCTCGCCAAGAACCTCTACCTCTCGCCGTCGCGGAACCCGCTGCGCAAGGTGAAGGAAGCGGTCACCGCCTGGCGACTCGAGGGCGCGCTCGGCAAGGACCGCATCATGGAGCTCTACCTCAACACCGTGGAGCTCGGCCCCGAGGTCTGGGGCGTGGACGCCGCCAGCCGGAAGTACTTCGGCCACCCCGCCGCGCGGCTCTCGCTCAGTGAGGCGGCCGAGCTGGCCGGCGCGCTGCCGTTCCCGCTCCGGTCCAATCCGGCGTATCGCCCCGGCCGGATGCTCCACCGTCAGCAGCTCATCCTGCTCCACCTCCGCGGCGCGCCGGTCGAGATCCCGCCGGACACGGAATCCACCGAGACGGCGGATAGCGTGATCCCCGCACCGCCGGTGGAGTCGCTGCCGCCCCTCGACTCGTTCCCGCCGGTCCCCGACTCGCTCGGCGGATGAACGGCAGCGCCGAAACGCTGAACGGGGCCCCGGTCGCAAGTTCGACCAGGGCCCCGTTCATTTTTCACCGCAGTTCCCGTTCACCCTTCACTGTTCACCGTTCACTGCCGACACGGCTTGTTCGGGTCCTGGATGGGGCCGTCCACCTTGAGTCGGTCGGGCCGGTTCGCGACGGCGAGCGCGATGTCGCGGACGAAGCGGCCGACGAGGGCGCCGTGGTCGTAGTCGATGTACTGCGGCTCGTCGGTCTGCTGGTGGTAGTCGATCGCATAACCGAGCGAGAAGTAGGTGATCGGGATGCCGTAGCGCGCGTACATGAAGTGGTCGCTGCGGCAGTACCGGTTGAGCGGGTTGCCGTGGGCGTCGTAGGTGTAGTCGATCGCCATATGCTCGCTGCGGTGCGCGTTGAGCGTGTCGATCAGCTTGCCCAGGTCGGTGGAGAGGCGGTACGACCCGATCAGCTGCACGGAGGTCGGGCTCCCGTCCATGTCGGTCTTCCGGCCCTTGCCGAGCATGTCCATGTTGAGCGCCGCGACGATGGAGTCGCGCGGGACGGTCGGGTGGTCGGTGAACCACTGCGAGCCGAGCAGCCCCTTCTCCTCGCCGGTGTGGGAGACGAAGAGGATCGACCGGGCCGGGCGGGTGGCCCGGTGCGCCAGGTCCTCGGCGATCTCGAGCAGCACCACGGTGCCGGAGCCGTCGTCGTCGGCGCCGTTGAAGATCGAGTCGGCGCGCGTCGCGCCGTGGCGGCGGACCCGGGCGGAATCGAGCAGCGTGCGGATCGAGTCCCACTGCGCCGGGGTCGGGTTGCCGACCCGGTTGTTGGCGCCCCACGGCCGCATCACGCGGTTGAAGGCGCGGAGCGAGTCGTGGTCCACCACGCGACCCATGCCGACGTGGTCGTTGTGCGCGCTCACGACGACGTACTCGCCGTTGCGGGCGGGGTCGCTCCCCTTGAGCAGCGCGATGACGTTGCGCGCGGGGTAGGCGGTCGGGCGCTCGACGTAGTGCACCGAGCCGGACAGCGTCCCGCCGGCGGTGCCGGGGGCGAGGCCGTCGAGCGGATGGCCGAGGAGCCGGGCGGCGGCCCCGGCGGAGACGAAGCTCGCGAGGGGGCCGGAGGCGGGATGGTCGCGGGTGAGCGACTCGCGCTCGCGGTCGAAATTCTCGGCCAGGAGCGGCATCAGCGAGTCGGGCGCCACCACGACGACGGCGGAGGCCTGCGCGGCGCGGGGGTCGGGCACCACCCAGAAGCCGAGCGAGCGGCCGTCGCCCGGGAGGAGGAACACCGCCACCTTGCCGTCGAGCGCGCCGGCCGGGGTGGCGGTCGAGTCGCCCCAGCGGCCGGCGAAGACCACCGGCACGTCGTGCCCGTCCCACTGCGGCACGAATGGCGTCTGGCCGATCGGCGGCAGGGGAACGATGTCCTGCCACGGCGTGATCGGGCCGGCGCTCGACGTGAGGCTCAGCGTGGAATCGAACCCCCCGCGGACGAGCCCGATGGTCTGGAAGAAGGTCCCGTGCTCGCCCATCGGGGTGAGGCCGTCCTTCGCGAACTCCCCGGCGATGTAGTCGGTGCCCTTGTAGTTGCCGAGGGCGCCGGACTCGCGACCCTGCATCGAGTCGTCGGCGAAGCGGTAGAGCCGGGTCATCAGGTCGGCGGCGGTGATCGCCGGCGTGGTGGGGCGGGGCGCGAGCTTGACGATCGGCGACTCGTCGGGCCAGGCCACCGGACCCAGGGTCGCGCCTGCGGGCGCGGCGGCGGGGGCCGGAGTGGTGTTGGCGTGGCTCGAGGCGCACCCCGCCGCGGCGAGCGCGGCGAAGGCCAGGGCGGCGAGGGTGGGGCGCTGCGACATCAGGACCTCCGGGGAAGCAAAGGGCCCGCTCGACGGGAGCGGGCCCGGTGAAGCGGACGGGCGCTCAGTCCACGAGGCGGAGCGGCATCACCAGCGTCATGTAGCTGGCCGGGTCGTCCCAGCCGACCGGCTCGCAGGTGGCCGCGCGCTCGGGGCCCTTGAAGGTCAGCCGGACCTCTTCGGTCGGCATGAACTTGAAGATCTCGAGCAGGTAGGTGGCGTTGAAGCCGATCTCGAGCGGCTCCCCGTCGTACGTCACGCTCACCTCTTCCTGGGCCTCGCCCAGGTCCGGGGTCTGCACCGAGAGCTTGCAGGCGCTCCCGTTGAGCGACATCCGGATCCGGTGGGTCTGGTCGCTCGCGACGATGCTCATCCGGCGGAGCGCCGCCGTGAGCGACGCGCGGTCGCAGGTGGCGACCTTGTCGTTCTCGCGCGGGATGACCTGCTCGTAGTTCGGGTACGGCCCCTCGATGAGCCGGGTGAAGACCTGGGTCGTGGCGGAGCGGAAGCCGAGGTGGTTCTCGCTCTTGGCGATCTCGATCTCCTCGTCGGCCCCGAAGAGCCGGCGGATCTGCTCGAGCGCCTTGGGCGGCACGATGAGCTTGGCCTCTTCGGCCACCCCGGTCTTGAGCGGGATGTCCATCTTGGCCAGCCGGTGGCCGTTGGTGGCCACCATCCGCATCCGGTCGGGGCGGAGCTCCCAGTGGACGCCGTTCAGGATCGGGCGGCTCTCCTCGGTGCTCGCCGCGAAGGCGACGTGCGAAATGAGCTTCTGGAGGTCGCCTGAGGTGCAGCGCCACCCGCCGTCGAACTTGACCGCCGGGAAGGCGGGGTATTCCTCGCGGGGGAGGCCCAGGAGCTTGAACTTGGC
>CAMLHU010000004.1 GCA_946479825.1 uncultured Gemmatimonadota bacterium | reverse complement strand
GGCCCGGGGCCGGGATGGGACGGACACTTTCGGAGGCAGGATGATCGTGCTGCGTAAGTTCGCTCCGGGGCTCGGCGCCGTGCTGGTCGGGATCGCCGCCGCGGGGCTCGCGGCGCCGCTCGCCGCCCAGATCCCGCTTCGTCAGCAGGTCGTGAACGCCCCGCGGCTGCTGGTCACCAACCCGGCGATCGAGCGTCCCGCGGATTCCCTCACGTCCATCAACCTGGGCGACGCGATCCGGCAGCGGATGGGCCGGGTCGTCGGCGACCACTTCCACGTGGTCTCCCGCGAGGAGATGAACAAGGCCCTCGCGACCTACGGGATGAACCCCGACCAGATCGTGAACGCGGTGGTGGCGCGGTCGTTCGCGACCTCGCTCCAGGCCCGCACGATGGTCACGAGCAGCCTGAGCCGGGCCGCGGGCGGCCGCTACAAGCTGACGGCGCGGTTCGCCGGGCTCAGCGACGACGCGGGGAACACCGTCCGGCGGGTGCAGGGCGAGGGCCAGAGCCTCGAGTCGTTCGGCAACGACGTGGCCGACGCGTTCTCCAACGCGGTGAAGGCCCACGACGACGCCAAGGCCTGCATCGACAAGCTCGAGCAGCCGAAGCCCGACTCCGCCAAGGCCGGCGACCTGGCGCGCAAGGCGCTTCGCACCGACCCGCAGAACGGCCTGGCGCACTTCTGCCTGGCGCAGTCGCTCAAGGCCCAGCACGCGCCCGACACCGCGTGGGTCAACGAGCTCGACCGGGCGGTGCAGGCCGACTCGCTCAGCCTCCCGGCGATGACGCAGCTGGCGGTGTACTACCAGGCGAAGGAAGACACCACCGCGATCGTCCGGAAGTTCCAGGAGATGATCCAGGCGGCGCCGACCAACGTGAAGCTCATCGAGACGGCCTCGAAGGTGTTCCGGCAGTACGGGCACCCCGAGGCGGCCGAGGACGTGGCCGACCAGGGGCTGGCGCTCGACTCGACCGACGCCACGATGTGGGACCTCAAGAGCAGCGCCTGCGTCTACCAGGCGAAGTACAGCTGCGCGGTGGAGGCGCTGGCGCAGATGTACGCCAACGACAGCACCCGCGGCGACTCGACCTTCTTCGTCCGGATCACCGTCACCGCCGCGGCGCAGACCGACACCGCGTCGCTGGTGGCGGCCGCGATCAAGTGGGGGCAGCTCGGGCTCCGGAAGTACCCCGGCAACCCGACGCTCCTGGGCCAGCTGCTCACGCTCTACACCGGGCAGCAGATGTGGGACAGCGTCACCGCCTTCACCGACCGGATGATGGCGCTCGACTCCGCCGACATGACCACGCCGCAGGCGACCATCCAGGCGCTGACGGGGGCCAAGGTCCGCTACGGCTACGTCGTCCAGGTGGCCGCCCGGATCAAGCCGCGGGCCGACGCCCAGACCCGGCAGAACGTGGCCGGCCTGCTGGTCAACGCCGGGCTCCCGCTGCTGCAGGCCAAGCCCCCCGTGGCCGACACGGCCGGGATGCTGTTCGCCTCGGCGATCGGGCTCATCGACTCGACGAGCCAGATCTGGGCCACGGCGCACTACCTGAACGGGATGGCGTCGTTCATCGGCGTGACGCAGATGGACTCGCTCACGCTCAAGAACAAGGACTGCAACGGCGCCAGGACCGAGGCCGCCAAGCTGGTGCAGGCCCGGGCCGACCTGACGGTGGGCAAGGGCTCGCCGCAGCCGCAGATCGCCCAGCAGTCGGTCACGTTCCTGGGGTACATCGACAAGTACGAGCCCCACGTGACGTCGATGCTCAAGGCGTTCAAGTGCCAGTGAGGCCACTTCCCCTTGGCGTGGGGCGCGCCTATATTCTCGCGCTCCGTGCAGGGGCTGTAGCTCAGCTTGGTTAGAGTGCCGCACTGTCACTGCGGAGGTCGCGGGTTCGAGCCCCGTCAGCCCCGCTCGCTGCACGACTTCGGACACCCCGGGAGCCCCGCTCCCGGGGTGTCCGCTTTTCGGGATCCCCGATGACCCTCGATCCTTCCCACGTTCCCGTGCTGGCCGGTCCGGTGACCGAGGCCGCCCGCGGCGCCCGGCGCGTCGTGGACGGGACCCTGGGCCACGGCGGTCACGCGGCGCTGTTCCGCGCGGCGGGCGCCGAGGTCCTGGGGATCGACCGCGACCCCGAGGCGCTCACGATCGCGCGGGCGCGGCTCGGGACGGACGGAGTGCGCTACCTCGCCGCGTCGTTCGCGGACCACGAGGCGCTGGCGGCGGCCGCGGAGTGGCGCCCCGACTTCGTGCTGCTCGACCTCGGGGTCTCCTCGCGCCAGCTCGACGCCGACGCCCGCGGCTTCACCTTCCGGCCCGGCGCCGAGCTCGACATGCGGATGTCGGGCGAGGGGCCTTCGGCGGCCGACCTCCTCAACGACACCGACCCGGCCGAGCTCGAGGCCATCTTCCGGGAGTTCGGCGACGAGCGGCGGGGGCGGGCGCTCGCCCGCGAGGTCGAGCGGCGCCGCGCGCGGGCGCCGTTCCGGGTGAGCGACGACTTCGTGAACGCGATCCGTGCGGTGCTCGGGCCCCGCTCGGGCCCGGGGGATTTCGCCCGGCTGTTCCAGGCGCTGCGCATCGCGGTGAACGGCGAGCTCGACGCCCTCCGGACCGCGCTGCCCGCCTTCCTCGAGGCGCTCGCCCCCGGCGGACGGCTGGCGGTGATCAGTTATCATTCAGGCGAGGACCGGATCGTGAAGCACCTGTTCCAGGAGTGGGCCCGCGCCTGCGTGTGCCCGCCGGAGCAGCCGGTCTGCACCTGCCGCGGTCGTCCGCTCGGCCGGCTCGAGCCGCGGCACCCGATCGTCGCCGACGCCACGGAAGTGGCGTCCAATCCGCGGGCGCGCAGCGCCCGGCTGCGGATCTTCCGGAAGGCGGAATGAGCTTCAAGGGCCGGCACTGGGTGATGCTCTGGCTGGTGGTGTTCCTGGCCGTCGCGGGCGTGGTGGTGGCGCGCCAGACGGCGGCGCTCGCGCCCGCCCGCGGGGGGGCCGCGGCGCGCGAGGCCCCCGCGCCCCTCGAGGCCCGGCGCGGCGCCCTCGCGCGCGAGATCCGGGGGCCCTCGAGCCGCAGCGTGCTGGTGCCGCGCGTCGAGGCGACCCTCGGGCTCCACCTCCCCTCCGACAGCGACTTCGTCCTCTTCCAGGCCGCGCCGGCGGGCGCGGCGGCGCGCTGATGGCGCGGACCCAGGTCCGGCTCGGCGTGGTCCAGGCGGGCTTCGTGCTCGCGCTGGCGGCGGTGGTGGGACGGGCGGGGTACCTCCAGCTCTGGCGCGGGGCGGACTACGCCGCCGAGGCGGCCCGCGACCGCACCGAGCACCTGGTGCTCCCCGCGCGGCGCGGCACCATCCGCGACCGCAACGGCGTGCCGCTCGCGGTGACGCAGGAGTACTACCACGTCGGCGTGGCGCCGAACGAGCTCACGGACCGCGACGCCGCGGTCCGCACGCTGGCCAAGTCCCTCGGCCTCCCGGCCGGGCGGGTCCGGAGCGACCTCCGCGGTCCCCGGCGCTGGATCTATTACTACGGCCCCTTCAGCGCGGCCCAGGTGGACCCGATCCGGTCCATCCGCGGCGTGCACCTCGACCGCGACTACGCTCGCTTCTACCCGGGGCGCGGGCTGGCCCGGCCGATCATCGGCTCGCTCTCGGCCGACAGCGGGCGCGGCGCGTCGGGGCTCGAGCTGGTGCTCGATTCGCTGCTCCGCGGCTCGCCGGGCGAGGCGGTGGTGCTCAAGGACCGCCAGGGCCGCACCTACGACTCTCCCTCGCGACAGGTGCGGGCCCCGGTGGCGGGGAACGACGTGGTCCTGACGCTCGACGCGGAGCTGCAGGACATCGCGGAGCAGGGGCTCGCCGAGGCGATCGCGGCGATGCACGCCGAGGGGGGCGACGTGGTGTTCCTCGACCCCCGGACCGGCGAGGTGCTGGCGCTCGCGTCGCGGCAGGCGTCGGCCTCGGGCGACGCCGGGGTCCGGCCCACCACCATCACCGACCCGTTCGAGCCCGGCTCCACCGCCAAGCTGTTCACCGCCGCGGCGCTCCTGACCGACGGGCTGGTGGACAGCACCGCCACCGTCAACGGGCACGACGGCCACTGGCTGATGCCGATCGACACCCGGGGCCACACCCGCGCGATCGACGACGTGCACGCGATGCACGGCCCGGTGACCCTGGCCGAGGCGATCGGCGTCTCGAGCAACATCGCGATGGCGCAGTTCTCCGAGCGGCTCACCGACGACCAGCAGTACGACATGCTGCGCGCGTTCGGCTTCGGGAGCCCGACCGGGATCGAGTTCCCGGCGGAGTCGCGCGGGCGGCTGACCCGGCCCGACCAGTGGACCTCGCTCTCGCGGCCGAGCCACGCGATGGGCTACGAAATGGGCGTGACCCCGCTGCAGCTGGCCGCGGCCTACGGGGCCATCGCCGACGACGGGCTGCTCCTCACGCCCACCCTGGTGCGCGAGATCCGGGCCCCCGACGGCAGGGTGCTCTACCGCCACCGGCCTGAACCGGTGCGGCGCGCGGTGACGCCGGCGGTGGCGGCCCGGCTCCGCGAGTTCATGCGCGGGGCGGTGGCCGAGGGCGGCACCGGCGAGAAGGCGCAGCTCGCCAACTATCAGCTCATCGGCAAGACCGGCACGGCCAAGCACTTCGAGAACGGGGTGTACGTGCAGGGGGAGTACGTCGCGAGCTTCGCGGCGCTCTTCCCGGCGGACGACCCGCAGCTCGTGGTCATCGTGAAGCTCGACGCCCCCAAGGGCGACTTCGGCGGCGCCACCGCGGCCCCGGTGACCCGCGCGATGCTGGAGCAGGCGCTCGCGAGCCGCCGGGTGGCGATCGACCGCGGCCGGCTGGCCGCCGCGACGGCCGACACGACCCCGGCCCCCGTGGCCACGCCGGACGCTCCCGCGGCCAGCGAGGTCGTGGTGGACTGGCCGCCGGCGCCCGTGCCCGACAGCGCGGTGCGGGTGGTGGTCCCCGCCGTGGCCGGGAACTCCGTCCGCGCGGCGGCGCTCGCGCTCCACCGGCGCGGCTTCCACGTGGACCTGCGCGGCTTTGGCACCGTGACCCGCACCGATCCGTCTGCCGGGGTCCAGGTTCCCCGCGGCGCCACCGTCACCGTCTGGACCCAATGACCCGTCCCCTTGCCGACCTCCTGCCCGCGCTTGAGCGCGCCGGCCTCCTCCGGACCCCACCCGCCGCAGGCGCCGGCCTCAACGGCGTGACGGTGGACAGCCGTCGGGTGACGCCGGGGGCGCTCTACGTCGCCGTGCGCGGCAGCCAGGCCGACGGCCACGCCTACGTAGCCGACGCCGTGGCGCGCGGGGCGGCGGCGGTGGTGGTGGAGCGGCCGAGCGGCGTTGCGGTCCCCGAAGTGGTGGTGACGGACGGGCGCCTCGCCGCCATCGCGCTCGCGCGGGCGTGGTACGGCGATCCCGCCGCCGCGATGACGCTGGTCGGGGTCACCGGCACCAACGGCAAGACCACCACCACCGGGATCGTCCGCCACCTCTGCAACGCCGACGGATCGGCCGGGAGCATCGGGACGCTGGGCGCGTTCGACGGCGCGGGCGAGGCGGTCCCGTCCACCGCGGGGTCGCTCACCACGCCGGGGCCGGTGGACCTGCAGGCGACCTTCGCGGCGCTCGCCGCGCGCGGCGTCCGCACGGTGGCGATGGAGACGTCGTCGCACAGCCTCGACCAGGGGCGGCTCGACGGACTGGCGTTCCGCGCCGGGGTCTTCACCAACCTCACCCGCGAGCATCTCGACTATCACCGGACGATGGAGGCCTACCTGGCGGCCAAGCTCCGGCTGTCGGCGCTGCTCGCGCCGGACGGCGTCGAGGTGGTGAACCGCGACGACGACGCCTGGCTCGCGATGCCGCCGGTCCCGCCGTCGCGCCGCATCACCTTCGGCCTGCACCCTGACGCCGACCTCCGCGCCGACGACGTCCGGATCGAGGCCGGCGGCACCACGTTCACGCTGTCCGGGCGCTGGGGGCGGGCGCCGGTGGCGCTGCCGCTCATCGGCGAGTTCAACGTCGCCAACGCGCTTGGCGCGGCGGGGGCCGCGCTCGCCATCGGGCGCCCGTTCGCCGAAGTGGTGGAGCGGCTCGCGACCGTGCCGCAGGTCCCGGGACGGATGGAGATCCTCCACCGCAGCGACTTCGTGGTCCTGCGCGACTACATGCACACCCCCGACGCCTACGAGCGGGTCCTCGGCACGCTGCGCCAGGTGACCCCGGGGCGCCTGGTGGTCCTCTTCGGCTGCGGCGGCGACCGCGACCGCGGCAAGCGCCCCGAGATGGGCCGGGTGGCGGTCGAACTGGGCGACCTCGTGATCCTGACCACCGACAACCCGCGCACCGAAGACCCCGAGCGGATCATCGACGACATCCGCCAGGGCACCGCGGGGGCGCCGGAGGGGAAGGTCGTGACCATCCTCGACCGCGAGGAGGCGATCCACGCCGCCGTGGCGCTCGCCCATCCTGGCGACACCATCCTGCTCGCCGGGAAGGGGCACGAGACCTACCAGATCTACGGCAAGGAGAAGGTGCACTTCGACGAGCGGGAGATCGTCGCCGCGGCGGTGGGGCGCCGATGAGCGGCCTCGACGCGGCCGCCGTCGCGCGGGCCCTCGGCTGCCGGGTGGCGGGCGCACGCTTCACCGCGGTCTCGACCGACACCCGGACGCTCCGGCCCGGCGCGCTCTTCGTGGCGCTCCAGGGCGAGCGGTTCGACGGCCACGACTACCTCGAGGCCGCGCGGGAGGCCGGGGCGGTGGCGGCCGTGGTCCGGCGCGGCACCAGGGCGGTGTCGGGCCTTGCGCTGCTCGAGGTGGACGACACCCTCGCCGCCTACGGCGCGCTCGCGCGTGAGCGACGGCGGCTGGTGCCGGGCCCGGTCCTCGCCATCACCGGGAGCAACGGCAAGACCAGCACCAAGGAGATGCTCGCCGCGGTGCTCCGGACCCGGTACCGCGTCCACGCGACCGCGCTCAACCTGAACAACCTGGTCGGGATCCCGCAGACCATCCTCGGCGCGCCGGACGACGTCGAGGCGCTGGTCATCGAGGCCGGCGCCAGCGAACTGGGTGAGTTGGCCCGCGCGCGTCAGATCATCGAGCCCACGGCGGTCATCATCACCAACGTGGACGCCTCGCACCTCGACGGGTTCGGCTCGATCGAGGGGATCCTGGCCGAGAAGCTGTCGCTGGCCGACGGGGTGCCGCTCGCGGTGGTGGGTCCGACGCCGCCGGCGCTGCCGGAGGGGGCCCGCCGCCTGGCCCGGCGGGTGATCGTGGGGACGATCCCGGCCACGACGGTGGACGCCGAGGGGTGCCCGAGTTTCGAGGCCGACGGCGTGCCGGTCCGGCTGCCGCTCCGGGGGGCGCACCAGGCGGCGAACGCGATGCTGGTCTGGATCCTCGGGCGCGAGCTCGGGCTGGACCCGGCGGCGATGGCCGGGGCGCTCGCCCGGGTGACCGTGCCGGGAGGGCGGGGGGAGGTGCTGACCCACGGCGCCCTCACCGTGCTCAACGACAGCTACAACGCCAACCCGGCGTCGTTCCGCGCCGCCATCGCGACCGCGCGGGCGATGCGCGGCGGCCGGCGGCTGGTCTTCGTGGCGGGGACGATGAAGGAGCTGGGCCCCGAGGCCGACCGCTATCATCGCGAGGTGGCCGACGAGCTGGCGGCGCTCCGGCCGGACCTCCTCGCGGCGGTCGGGGAGTTCGTGCCCGCGCTCGAGCCGCACCGCGCGGCGCTGGGCGACGCCCTCCTCACCGCGCCCGACGCGCCGGCCCTCGGGCCGCTGCTGGCCCCGCGCCTCCGCGGCGACGAGCTGGTGGTGCTCAAGGCGTCCCGCGGCGCCGCGCTGGAACGTATACTTCCGTATCTCGGCATCACCGCGACCGCGACGCACTGAGGGCCGATGTTCTACCACCTGCTCGCCCCCCTCGGCAGCAAGTACATCCTGTTCAACCTGTTCAATTACCTGAGCTTCCGGGCGGCGGGGGCGACGGTGACGGCGCTGGTGATGGCGTTCCTCGTCGGGCCGGCGATCGTCCGCCGGCTCCGGGCGCGGAAGGTCGGCCAGGTGATCCGGGCCGAGGGGCCGGCGTCGCACCAGGGGAAGCGCGGCACCCCCACGATGGGCGGGATCATCATCCTGCTCTCGACCGTCGTCCCCACGCTGCTCTGGGCCCCGGTCACCAACCGCTTCGTGCTGGTCGCGATCGGGGCAACGCTCTGGATGGGCGCGATCGGCTTCCTCGACGACTGGCTCAAGATCGTCCAGGGGAAGTCGCGCGGGCTCGTGGCCAAGTGGAAGCTTGCCGGCCAGGTGACCTTCGGGCTCGCCCTCGGCGTGACGCTCCTGGTCTGGCCCGCCGTCCCGCCGGACACCATCCCGGCCTCCGGCACCACGCTGCCGTTCTTCAAGTACGTGGTGGTGGTGTTCGCGCCGGCGATCTACGTGGTCTTCGTGACCGGCGTGGTGACCGGCTTCTCCAACGCCGTCAACCTGACCGACGGCCTCGACGGCCTCGCCACCGGGCTCACGGCCATCGCGGCGGGGGCCTTCGCGCTGTTCGCCTACATCCTCGGCCGCGTGGACGCCACCCAGTACCTCAACCTCTTCTACCTGCCCGGCTCGGGCGAGCTCGCCGTGTTCTGCGGCGCGCTGATGGGCGCGTCGCTCGGCTTCCTCTGGTTCAACGCCCATCCCGCCCAGGTCTTCATGGGCGACACCGGCAGCCTCGCCATCGGCGGGGCGTTCGGCACCGTCGCCATCCTGCTCAAGTCGGAGTTCCTCCTCGTCATCGTCGGCGGGGTGTTCGTGGCCGAGACCGTCTCGGTGATGATCCAGACCTCGACCTACAAGTGGTTCAAGCGCACGCGGGGGAAGGAGTACGCCGACGCGCACCGGGTGTTCCGGATGGCGCCGCTGCACCACCATTTCGAGAAGCTCGGCTGGCAGGAGACGACCGTGGTGACCCGGTTCTGGATCCTCGGCATCGTCTGCGCGCTGGTGGCCCTCGGCACGCTCAAGGTCCGATGATCCTCGACCAGTGGCGGCGTGACGGCCGCGAGGTGGCGGTGGTGGGGCTCGGCCGGAGCGGCGTCGCGGCGACGCGCCTGCTCCGGCGCCGCGGCGTGCCGGTGTACGCCAGCGACGCCGGCGCCGGGGCGGGGGAGCGCGAGCTGGAGGCCCTCCGGGGCGAGGGCGCCGACGTGGAGACCGGCCGGCACGACCTCGGGCGGATCGCCCGGGCGCAGGCCGTGGTGGTCTCGCCCGGCGTGCCCCCCGACGCGCCGCCGCTCCAGGCCGCCGGCCGCGCCGGCGTGCCGGTGATCGCCGAGGCGGACGTGGGGCTCCTCGAGCTTCGCGGGACGCGGACCGTCTGCATCACCGGCACCAACGGCAAGACCACCACCACCGCGCTCACCGGGCACCTCCTCGCGGCGATCGGCAAGCGCGCCGGCACCGCCGGCAACATCGGCCGCGCGGTGTGCGAGGTGGCGCTCGAGTCGCCGGCGCCGGAGTGGCTCGCGGTGGAGCTCTCGAGTTTCCAGCTCCACGACATGCCGCACGTCCGGCCCACGGTGGGGATGCTCACCAACCTGGCGCCGGACCACCTCGACCGCTACGCGCGGCTCGAGGACTACTATGGCGACAAGGCCCGGATGTTCCGGAACGCGGGCCCCGGGTCGGTGTGGGTGTCCAACGCCGACGACGCCGAGGTGGTGCGGATGACCGCCGGCGTGGCGGGGACCCACCTTCGGTTCTCGCTCACGGGGCGGGCCGACGCGTGGTACGACCGGGCCGGCGGGCGCCTGATGCTGGCGGACGTGCCGGTGCTCCGGCGCGACGAGCTCCCGCTGCTGGGCGACCACAACGTGGCCAACGCGCTGGCGGCGGTGCTCGCGGCGGTGCAGGCGGGCGGCGACCTGCGGCGGATCGCCGAGGGGCTCCGGAGCTTCCGCGCGCTGCCGCACCGGATGGAACCGGTGCGCGAGGTCGGCGGGGTGCTCTGGATCAACGACTCCAAGGCGACCAACGTCGCCTCGACCGACGTGGCGGTCCGCGGAATGACGCGGCCGTTCGTGCTCCTGCTCGGCGGGCGCCACAAGGGCGAGCCCTACACCCGCCTGGCGGACGGGTTCGGCGGCCGGTGCCGCGCGGTGATCGCGTACGGCGAATCGGCCGCCCTGGTCGAGGCCGACCTCAAGGACCGGGTGCGCGTGGTGCGCGGCGGCGACTTCGCCGACGTGCTGGGCCAGGCGCGCGAGCTCACCCGGCCGGGCGACGCGGTGCTGCTCTCCCCGGCCTGCTCGAGCTACGACATGTTCCGCAACTACGAGGACCGCGGGGCGCAGTTCCGGGCCGCCGTGGAGGCGATGTGAGCGAGCCGGTCGTCCGGCACCCCGGCGAGCTGCGGTGGGAGACCCGGCTCCTCGCCGTCGTCACCGCCACGCTGGTGGTCTTCGGCATCGCGTCGAGCTACGGCGCCGCCAGCCTCATCACCAACCGCGCCGGGGTCAACGTCGGCCTGTCGTTCGCGTTCCGGCAGCTCACCGGGGCGGTGGCGGGGGGGATCCTCCTCCTGATCGCGGCGCGGATGGACTACCACAAGTGGCGCCAGCTGGCGTGGCCACTGCTCGGCGTCACGGCGTTGGCGCTCCTCATCCCGCTGCTCCCGTTCACCCACCGCATCGCGCCGTCGCTCAACGGGGCGCGCCGCTGGGTGGACGTCGGCCCGATCAACTTCCAGCCCTCCGAGCTCGCCCGGCTCGCCGTGGTGGTCTGGACCGCGATGCTCGTGGCCAAGAAGGGCGAGCAGATCCGCGAGTTCAAGAAGGGCGTGCTGCCGGTCGTGCTCGTGGTCGGGTTCATCTCGCTGCTGATCTTCCTCGAGCCCAACCTCTCGATGGCGACGCTGGTCGCGTTCCTGGGCGGGGTGGTCCTGTTCTCGGCCGGGGCCAAGATCGGGCACTTCCTGGTGCTCGGGATGGGCGGGATGGTGCTGGTGTGGCACAAGATCGTGGACACCCAGTACCGCGCCGCCCGACTCATGACCTTCCTCAACCCCGGCGAAGCGTCGAGCCAGGCGAGCTTCCAGATCACCCAGTCGCTGGTCGGCGTCGGGTCGGGCCGGCTCTTGGGCGTCGGGTTCGGCGAGGGGCAGCAGAAGCTGGGCTACCTGCCGTACGCCTACTCCGACTTCCTCTTCAGCACCATCGGCGAGGAGTGGGGGTTCGTGGGGGTGTGCGTGGTGGTGCTGCTGTTCGGGCTCTTCGTCTGGCTCGGGCTCCGCATCGCGCGGACCGCCCCTGACGCGTTCGGTCAGCTGCTGGCGGTCGGGGTGACGAGCCTGGTCGGGATCACCGCCTTCCTGCACATGGCGGTGACCCTGGGCCTGATGCCGACCACCGGCCTCACGCTGCCGTTCATGTCCTACGGGCGCTCGAGCCTGCTCATCACGCTGCTCGCCACCGGCATCCTGCTCAGCGTGGGCCGGCAGCGGGGGAAGGTGCGGGTGGGGGATAGACGGTAAACGGTGAACGGTAAACGGTGAACGGTAAACGGTGAGCGGTAAACGGTGAGCGGTGCGCGGGGGCGCGGGGAGATCCGAGACCCACGACCACCGACCCACGACCCACGACCCACGACCCATGACCCGCGACGCATGACCCACGACCCGCGACCCACCACCATCCTCATCGCCGGCGGCGGCACCGGCGGGCACCTGATGCCGGCTTTGGCCATCGCGACGGCGCTGCGTACGGCGCGGCCCGACCTCCAGCCGGTGCTGGTCGGCGCCGAGCGCGGGGTGGAGCGCTGGCTGCTGCCGCAGCGGGATTTCCCGTATCACCTCCTCCCGATCCAGCCGCTCTTCCGCCAGCGGGTCTGGCGCAACGTCAAGCTGCCGTGGCACGCCGCGCGGTCGCTCCTGATGCTGCGGCGGATCTTCGCCGAGCGCCGGCCCGCGCTGGTGATCGGGACCGGCGGGTACGCGTCCGGCCCCGCGGTCTGGTGGGCGGCGCGGCGCGGGATCCCCACCGCCATCCAGGAGCAGAACGCCTGGCCGGGGCTCGCCACCCGGCGGCTCGCCGGGCAGGTGGACCACATCTACCTGGGGCTCCCGGAGGCCCGGGCGCGCCTCACTCCCGGCCCCAACACCAGGATCTTCGATACGGGTAACCCGATCGCCCCACCCGATCGCTCGCGTCGGGCGGCGGCGCTCAAGCGCTTCGGCCTCACCGGGTCCGAGCGGGTCCTGCTCGTCACCGGGGCCAGCCAGGGGGCGGTGCCGATCAACGACGCGGTGGCAGGGTGGATCGACGCCGGGCGCGCGGCGGGGGTC
Source organism: uncultured Gemmatimonadota bacterium (assembly GCA_946479825.1). The sequence goes on along the minus strand of CAMLHU010000004.1, from coordinate 11,483 downwards.
ACCGTGCTCTGGGCCACCGGCCGCGGGACCTACGAGCGTTACCGGCACTATCACCGGCCACCGGCGGTGCAGGTGTTCGACTTCCTCGATCCGATCGCCGACGCGTACGCGGTGGCGGACCTCGCCGTGGCCCGGGGCGGGATGATGACCGGCGCCGAGCTCTGCGCGTGGGGGATCCCGTCCATCATCGTGCCGCTCCCCACGGCCGCGGACGACCACCAGACCGCCAACGCGGTGGCCCTGGAGGCGGCCGGAGCCGCCCGGCACCTGCCCCAGCGGGAACTCAGCGCCGATTCACTCGGCCGTCTCGTCGCCGAATTGCTGGGAGACGAGCCGCGCCGTCGGGCGATGGCCGACCGCGCCCTCGACCGGGGCCGACCGAACGCCGCAGCCGAGATTGTGTCGCATTGTTTGACGCTTCTTCACGCTTGACGCTCTTTCGCAACTGCTGAAAAGACCTTAGATTAGCCGTCCAACCAATGGATCTGTTCTCACCCGAGGATACCCGCCCGGTGCACTTCATGGGCATCGGCGGAGCCGGCATGAGTGCGCTGGCGTTGATCGCCCGGCGGCGGGGTGTGCCGGTGACGGGGTGCGATGCCGATCCAGGCGGTGCCGCTGACGTAGCGGCGCTCGGTGCCACGGTGACCGCGGGCCACGATCCCGCTCACGTGACCGGCGCCCGCGCGGTGGTGGTCACCGCCGCGATCCCGACCGATCATCCTGAACTGGTACGTGCCCGGGCGCTCGGCGTCCCGGTGGTCCCTCGCAAGCAGGCGCTCGCCGAACTGGTGGCCGGTGGCCGGGTGGTGGGGGTGAGCGGGACGCACGGCAAGACCACCACGACCGTGATGGTCACCGAGGCGCTGGCGGCGGCGGGGCTCGACCCGACCGGGGTCGCGGGGGGACGGGTGGCGGCCTGGGGCGGCAACGCGCTGCTCGCCTGCGACCGGCTCTTCGTGGTCGAGGCGGACGAATACGACCAGGCCTTCCTGGCGCTCCGTCCCGCCATCGCGGTGGTCAACAACGTCGAGGCCGACCATCTCGAGTGCTACGGCTCGCTCGAGGCGCTGGAAGCGGCGTTCGTGACCTTCGCCGACCGGGCGGAGCGGGCGCTGCTCGGGACCGACGACCCGGGGGCGGCGCGGGTGGCGGCCCGGCTCAAGGTGCCGGTGTGGCGGTTCGGGCAGGGCGACGCCGACGTGCGGATCGTGACGGTGGACGCGGGACCGGCGGGGTCGGTCGCCCGCATCCGGTTGCCCGACGGGCGGACGGTGCTGCTCCGGCTGCAGGTCCCGGGGCTCCACAACATCCGCAACGCGACCGCCGCGCTCGGCGTGGTGGCGGCGCTCGGGGCGCCGGTCGAGCCGGCGCTCGAGGCGCTCGGGCGGTTCACCGGGGCGGGGCGGCGGTTCGAACGGCTGGGCGAGGCGCGCGGGGTCACCTTCGTGGACGACTACGCGCACCACCCCTCGGAGCTCGCGGCGACGCTGCAGGCGGCGCGGCAGGCGTTCCCGGGGCGGCGCCTGGTGGCGGTGTTCCAGCCGCACCTGTACTCGCGTACCGAGCGCCACGCCGAGGCGATGGGCCGGGCGCTGGCGGCGGCGGACCTCGCGATCGTGACCGAGATCTACGCCGCGCGTGAGCGGCCGATCGCGGGGGTGAGCGGGCGGCGGGTGGCCGACGCCGTGGCGCAGAGCGGCGGGACGGTGGCCTTCGCGCCGGAGCGCGAGACCGTCCCCGAGGCGGTCGCGGCGGCGGCCCGGAGCGGCGACGTGGTGCTCACGCTCGGCGCGGGCGACATCACCCGCGTGGGGCGGGACCTGGTGGCGGCGTGGCGCGCTTCCTGAAGCCCGGCTGGCTCGCGATCTACGCGATCGTGCTGGCCACGGCCGCGTGGTTCGGGGCGCCGCGGCTGCTCCGGAAGCTCGACTTCTTCCGGGTGCGTCGGGTGGAGCTGGTGGGGCTCGTGTCGCTGGCGCCGGCGGACGTGCTCCGGGCGCTCGCGGTGCCGGTGCGGTACAACGTGTTCGACGACCTGGCCCCCATCGAGCGGCGGGCCGCCCGGATCCCGGGGGTCGTGAGCGCCGAGGTGCATCGGCGGCTGCCGGGGACGCTGCGGGTGGAGCTGGTGGAGGCGGTGCCGGTGGCGCTGGCGCCGGGGCGGGCCGGGCTCGTGCCGATGGACGCGGCGGGCCGGATCCTCCCGTTCGACCCGACCGTGGCGGCGCCCGACCTGCCGGTGACGGCGCGGCCCGACTCGGTGGTGGGAGCGGTGCTCTTGCGGGTGCGTGAGGCCGACCCGGGGCTCTTCGAGCAGGTGACCAGCGCGGCCCGCGGCGCCGGCGACGACGTGGCGCTCGACGTGGGGAGCCGGCGGTACTGGCTCCGGCGCGACGCCTCGGTGGAGACCATCCGGGCGCTGACCGCGGTGGCGCAGGACCTGGCCCGGCGCGGGCGGGACTACAGGGAACTCGACGGCCGGTTCGCCGGCCAGGTGATCGTGCGAGGGGGATCGGCGTGAGCACTGCACCGCAACGGCTCGTGGCCGCGCTCGACCTCGGCTCCACCAAGGTGACCGCGGTGGTGGCCGAGATGACCGGCGACGCCCGCCAGCCCGGGGCCAAGATCCTGGGCGTCGGCATGGAGCGGAGCAACGGCGTGCGCCGCGGCGTGGTGCGCGAGATCGAGGAGACCACCCGCGCCATCGCCAAGGCGATGCGCGACGCGCAGCGGATGGCCGGGGTCGAGGTCGGCTCGGTGTACTGCGGCGTGGCGGGCGAGCACGTCCGCGGGCGGACCACCAAGGGGCTCGTGTCGGTGACGGGCAGCGAGATCCGCACCGGCGACGTGGCCCGGGTCAACGACGTGGCGAGCAACGTCTCGTTCGGGCGCGACCACGAGCTGCTGCACGCCATCCCGCAGGAATACATCGTGGACGAGCAGCCCGGGATCAACGACCCGATCGGGATGACCGGGTCGCGGCTCGAGGCCGAGGTGTACCTCGTCACCGTGCTCGCGAGCGTGCCGCAGAACCTGCGGCGGTGCGTGGAGCGGGCCGGGTTCCGGGTCGAGGAGTTCGTGCTCGAGCCGCTGGCGGCCTCGCTCGCGGTCCTCACCCCCGACGAGCTCGAGCTCGGCTGCGCGCTGGTGGAGCTGGGCGGCGGGAGCACCAACGTCGCGATCTTCCAGAACGGCAAGATCCGCCACACCGGGTCGCACCTTTGCGCCGGCGGGCACGTCACCAGCGACATCGTCCACGGCCTCCAGGTGACGCAGCAGGACGCCGAGCGGCTCAAGGAGCGCGCCGGGGCGGTGTACGAGCAGCTGGTCCCGGAGACCGACGTGGTGGAGCTGCCGAGCACGCCGGGGCAGGGGCCGCGGAGCGCGTCGCGGCGGGTGCTGACCCACATCATGCAGATGCGGATGCAGGAGGTGCTGGAGTACGCCTGGGACGAGGTGACCCGGGCGGGCTTCCAGCAGCGCCTCCCCGCGGGCATCATTCTGACCGGGGGCGGGGCGCAGGCGCCCGGGATCATCGAGCTGGCGCGCGAGGTCTGCGCGGTGCCGGTGCGGGTCGGGCGGCCGGGGCAGGGCCTGAGCGGGCTCGCCGACAGCGTGGACTCGCCGCGGATGGCGGTGCCGGCGGGGCTCGTGCTCTACGGGGCGCGGGAGATGGCCCTGGGCAACGTGTTCGGCATGGGCGGCCGGCGCGGCAACGCCTCGGTCGAGAAGATTCTGGCCCCGGTCAAGAAGTGGCTGCAGGACTTCTTCTGAGCAGACCCGGAGGGGACGAGAGATGAATTTCGAGCTCGAGGAACCGGTCGCGCAGAACGCGAACATGAAGGTCCTCGGCGTCGGGGGCGGCGGCGGCAACGCCGTCAACCGGATGATCGAGGAAGGCCTCCGGGGCGTCCAGTTCGTGTCGGTCAACACCGACGCGCAGGCGCTCGCCGGGTCCCGGTCGGACGTCAAGGTCCAGATCGGCAAGAAGCTCACCCGCGGCCTCGGCGCCGGCGCCCGCCCTGAGATCGGCCGGCAGGCCATCGAGGAGAGCCGCGACGAGGTCCTGCAGGTGCTGCAGGGCGCCGACATGGTCTTCGTGACCTGCGGCATGGGCGGCGGCACCGGCACCGGCGCCGCGCCGATCATCGCCCAGCTGGCGCGCGACATCGGCGCCCTCACCGTCGGGATCGTGACCAAGCCGTTCCTGTTCGAGGGCCGCAAGCGGATCCGGCAGGCCGAGATGGGCATCGCCGAGATGCGCAAGAACGTGGACACGATGATCGTCGTGCCCAACGAGAAGCTGCTCGCGGTGGTCGGCAAGCAGATCCCGTTCCAGCAGGCGCTCAAGAAGGCCGACGAAGTGCTGCTCCACGCCACCCAGGGCATCTCGTCGCTGGTGGCCAACACCGGCCTCATCAACGTGGACTTCGCCGACGTGCGCACCATCATGCAGAACGGCGGCGCGGCGCTGATGGGCACCGGCGTGGGGCGGGGGGAGCACCGGGCGATGGAGGCGGCGCAGCAGGCCATCTCGAGCCCGCTGCTCGACGACATCTCGATTCAGGGCGCGTCGGGGGTGCTGCTCAACATCACCGGCGGCGGCGACGTGACGCTCGAGGAGGTCACCCGGATCGCCGAGATCATCCACGACGCCGTGGGCGACGAGGCCGAGATCATCTTCGGCCACGCCGCCGACCCGGCGATGGACGGCGAGGTGCGCGTCACCGTCATCGCGACCGGCTTCGACCGCCAGGTGACCGGCGAACCGGGCCTCCGGGCCCCGTCCGGCGGCGCCGGGGTGCTCAATTTCCCGGTCAAGCGCGCGCCCGCGCCGCCGCCGGCCCCGCCGGTGGCCAAGCCGCGCCCGTCCACCGGGGCCGCGCCCCAGCCGGACGACGCCGCGGCGGCGCGGAAGCCCGACCCGCGTCGTCCGACGGCCGGCAGCGACGACATGGACATCCCGACGTTCATCCGGCGGCAGATGGACTGATGCGGCGGCTCGCGGCGGCGCTCCCGGCGGTGGTGGTCGTGGCCGCGCTCGCCCTGGCGTTGAGCGGCCGCTGGCCGTGGCATCGCCTGCCCGCCGCGGCGCCGCTCGTGGTCGAATCGCCGTGGATCACCACCACGGACACCCTCCATCCGGGCGAGACCCTCTCCGCGCTCTTCGCCCGGAACGGCGTGAGCGGGCTCTCCTTCACCCGCGTCGGGCAGGAACTCACCCTCGACCTCCGCCGCCTCCGCCCCGGCACCGCCTTCACCTTCCGCCGGACCCCCGCCGACTCCGCGCCCAGCCGGGTGCTGTTCCGCACCGACGCGAGCCGCGACCTCTCGCTCGCCCGCGGCGACAGCGGCTGGTACGCCTCGGCCACGCCGATCGACTGGCGCCCGGAGCGGGTGCGGGTGGACGGGGCCATCGACAACTCGCTCTACGCGGCGCTCGACGCCAACGTGGCCGACTCGGTCCTCGACGCCGGCGAGCGGGTGCGGCTCGCGTGGGACCTGGCCGACGTGTACCAGTGGCAGGTGGACTTCACCCGCGACCTCCGCCCCGGCGACCACTACACCGTGGTGCTCGAGCGGCTGGTCGCCCCCGACGGCGAGGTCCGGTTCGGGCGCGTGCTCGCCGCCGACCTGGTGGTGGATGGCCAGCACCTCGCCGCGTACCACTTCGACCGCCCCGACGGCGGCACCGGGTACTTCGACGAGCAGGGACGGTCGCTCCGCCGGGCGTTCCTGATGGCGCCGCTCCAGTTCCGGCGGGTCTCCTCGAGCTTCAGCCGCGCCCGGTTCCACCCGATCCTCGGCACCTGGCGCCGCCACGAGGGGACCGACTTCGCCGCCGACATCGGCACCCCCGTGCGCGCCGCCGGCAACGGCGTGGTGACGCGGGCCGGACGCTACGGCGGCTACGGCAACCTGATCGAGCTGCGCCACGCCAACGGCATCACCACCCGGTACGGACACCTGCGCGGCTTCGCGTCGGGCATCCACCCGGGGGTGCGGGTGGTGCAGGGACAGACCATCGGCTACGTGGGCCAGACCGGCCTCGCCACCGGCCCGCACCTGCACTACGAGTTCCGGGTGAACGGCGTCGCCCGCGACCCGCGCCGGATGGACCTCGGCACCGGCGAGCCGATCCCCGCGCGCGACCGCGCGGCCTTCAACGCCGAACGCGACTCCCTGGCCGCCCTCCTCGCCCCTCCCGGCACGAGCGCCACGCTCGTCGCCGCCCAGCGCTGATCGGCGGGCCCCGCCCGCCCCTCCCGCCGTGGACATCTTCCCTTCGATCGAGATCCGGAACGGCCGCGTCGTGGGCTCGGGCCCGCGGGTGGAGGGCGAGCGCGTGGACCCCGATCCGGTGGCCCGGGCCGAGCGGCTGGTGTGGCAGGGCGCCACGTGGCTCCACCTGGTGGATCTTGACCGCGCCTTCGGCGACGGCGAGAACGCCGCCGCGGTCGGCCGGATCGTCACCCGGGTGGGGTCGTACGTGCGGCTGCAGCTGCGCGGGGGGATCCGCACCCGCGAGGCGTGCGAGGCGGTGCGCGACCTCGAGGTGACCCGCGTGGTGGTGGACCCGCTCGAGGGCGACCCGACCCACATCGACGCCGCGCTCGACGTCCTCGGCGCCTACCGCGTCGCGCTCGGCGTGGACGGGCGCGACGGGTTCGTGTCGCTGCGCGGGTGGTCGCACCTCTCCACCATCCGCGCGGCCGACCTGGCCCGGCGGGCCTCGAGCGTCGGGGTCCGGACGATGGTGTACCGCGACATCGCGCGCCACGGCACCTTCAACGGGCTCGACGTCGAGACCGCCAGTGCGCTCCAGCGCGAAGGGCTGGGCGTCATCGTCAACGGCGGCACCGCCGCGCTCACCGACGTCGCCCTCGCCCGCGACGCCGGCCTCGCCGGGCTCATCGTGGACTACGCGCTGATCGAGGGACGCTTCACCCTGGCCGAAGCGCTCCGGGTCGCGGCCGGCGGGTGATCCCGGCCCTCCTCGCCGCCGCGGCGCTCGCCGCCGCCGCGTGGGCCTACCTCCGGCGCGAGCGACTGGGCCCCGCCGCGTGGCCGCTGGTGCTCGCCCGCGCCACCGCCTTCTTCCTGCTCGCCATCCTCGTCCTCGACCTCTCCTGCGGGGTGCGCCCCTTCCGCGGGCGTCCGCTCGTGCTGCTCGACGGTTCGCTGAGCCTCGAGGCGGCCGATTCGGCCCGCGTGTGGGGCCTGGTCCGCACGTTCGGCGACGAGCGGTCGGGCGACACCCTCACCGGCCGCGGGGCCTCGCGGCTCGCGCCCGCGCTCCGCGCCGCCGCGGCGGGGGAGCGCCCGGTGATCGTCGTGACCGACGGCGAGCTCGACGACGCGGCCGACCTGCCGCCCGACCTCGTGGCCGCCGCGCGCTTCCGGGTGTTCCCCCGGCGCGCGGTCGGGGACTTCGCCGTGACGTCGGTGACCGCGGCGGACCGCGCGATGCTCACCGACACCGTGGCGGTAACGGTGGAGGTCGGGCGCTTCGGCGGGGCCGGCGACTCCGCGGTCGTGGCCCTCACCGGTCCGCGACCGCTCGGCACGCGGACCGTGAAGTTCGGCGCCGCGGCGGTCGCGACCGTGGACTTCACGGTGCCGGCCCGCGCGCTCGGGCCGGGAGACCACCTCCTCCGCGCGACCGTGACGGGCCCGGGCGACGCCGAGCCACGCGACGACGCGCGGTGGGCGCTGGTCCGCGTGGCCGAGACGCCGGGCGTGACCCTCGTCGCCGCGCCCGGCGACTGGGACAGCCGCCAGCTGTACCGGACCCTGCGCGAGGTCTCCGACCTCCCCGTGCGCGGCTTCGTCCGGCTCGGCGATCGCTGGTGGACGATGGACGGCCCGCACCCCGCGCCGGTGGCCGAGGTGCGCGCCGCCGTGTCGCGGGCGGATCTCGTGGTGCTGAAGGGCGATCCCGGGCCGGGATTCTTGCCCACGCGGGCGCGCGGCGTGTGGCGCTGGCCGAGCGGCGAGGGCGGCGCGGCGATGCTTCCGGGCGACTGGTACCCCGCCGATCCCGGCGCGTCGCCGATCGAAGGGGCCTGGATCGGCGCGCCCCTCGACTCCTTCCCGCCGCTCTTCGAGGTGGCGCCGGTCGAGGCGCGCGGGGCGGCCTGGGTCGGGCTCGAGGCCAGCCTGGCCCGGCACGGCGCTCCGCGCCCGGTGATCGTCGGGCGCGAGGCCGGTGGCCGTCGCGAAGTGACCGTCGCGGCCGACGGCTTCTGGCGCTGGGCCTTCGCCGGGGGTGCCGGCGAACAGGCCTACCGGACGATGGTGGCGGCGGCGGTCGCCTGGGCGTTGGGCGGCGGTGAAGGGCGGGCGCCGGCGCGTCCGCGGGAGGCGGTCGTGCCGCGCGGGACGCCGCTCGTCTTCGAGTGGATCGGCGCCGGCCCCGCCGTCGCCACGCCGGTCCGCTGGACCGCCGACTCGTTCGCCCGCACCGACACGCTGCACTTCGACGGCGCCGGGCGGGCCGAGGCGTGGCTGCCTGTGGGGGTGTATCGTTACCGGCTGGCGGACGGCGCCGGCGGCACCGCCGCCGTCGAGCCGTGGTCGCGCGAGTGGATCCCTCGGGCGCCGGTGGTCACCACCCACGACGGACCTGCCGCGGGGCGGGCGGTGGCGCGCCAGGCCGCGCGCGACCGGCTCTGGATCTTCGGACTCATCATCGTGGCGCTGGCGGCGGAGTGGACGCTCCGGCGGCGCCGCGGTCTCAGGTAAGGTCATGACGCTCGGACGACTTTCGACCGACGCCCGGCCCGGGCTCTGGGCCCGGCTCAAGCGGCTCGCCACCACCGACGTGGGGGCGCTCATCCGCGGCCTCAACGCCGCCGACCTCGAGGCGATGGAGCAGCTGCTCCTCGAGGCCGACTTCGGCGTGCCCGCCACGCTCGACCTCGTGGCCGCGCTGGAGCAGGGGGTGCGCTCCGGCGCGCTCAAGACCGAGGACGACCTCCGCCGCGCGCTCGAGGATCGGCTGGTCGAGCTGCTGCAGGCGCCCGGCGACCCCGGCGCCGTCGCCCGGGCGACGCCGCCGGCGCCGACGGTGGTGCTCATCGCCGGCGTGTACGGGGTGGGGAAGACCACCACGGTGGCCAAGCTCGCGGCGCGGCTCCGGCGCGAGGGGCGCAACGTCCTCCTCGGCGCCGCCGACACCTATCGCGCCGGCGCCATCGCGCAGCTCGAGACCTGGGCCGAGCGGCTCGGGCTCCCCTGCGTGTCGGGGGCGGCCGGCGGCGACCCCGCGGCCGTGGCCTTCGACGCGGTCCAGGCGGCGGTCGCCCGGGGGGCCGACACGGTGCTGATCGACACCGCGGGCCGGCTGCATACGCAGGAAGGGCTGATGGAAGAGCTCCGCAAGGTCGTGCGCGTGGTCGGCCGCCAGAGCGCGGGCGCCCCGCACGAGACCTTCCTGGTGCTCGACGGCACGGTGGGACAGAACGCGATCCAGCAGGGACGGCAGTTCTCGCAGGTGCTCACCCCGACCGGCCTCGTCATCACCAAGCTCGACGGGACGGCGCGGGGCGGCGCCGTCGTGGCGCTGCGCCGGGAACTCGGCCTCCCGATCCGCTTCCTCGGCACCGGCGAAGGCGTGGACGACCTGGCGCCGTTCGACCCGCGGTGGTTCGCGAGGCGGCTGCTGGGAGAGGCCTGACCCCCGCCGATGCCGCCGCTCCGTCTCGAGACCCCGGTCAAGTTCCTGAAGGGCGTCGGTGAGCGGCGCGCCGAGCTGCTCGAGCGGCTCGGCATCGAGACCGCGCAGGACCTCCTCTGGCACCTTCCGCACCGCTATCTCGACGCTTCGACCGTGACGCCGCTCGCCGCCGCGCGGGTGGGGATGGAGTGCTCCTGCGTCGGGCGCGTGGTGGCCAAGCGGATCGTCCCGACCCGTCGGCTCCGCGTGTTCCGCGCGGTGCTCCGCGACGAGTCGGGGCTCCTCGAGTGCGCCTGGCCAGGCCAGCCGTTCCTTGACCGCACCATCCACGAGGGCCAGACGCTGCTGGTCACCGGCCCGGTCCGCTTCTATCACGGACGCCAGATGGCCCCGCGCGAGTTCCTGGTGCTCGCCGAGCCGGAGGCCGATGAGCCCGGCGCGGTGGAGACTCCGTGGGCCGGGCGGGTGTTGCCGATCTATCCGGCCACGGAGGGGTTGAGCCACAAGGTGATCCGCGGGCTCGTCGCGCGGCACCTCGACGAACTGGTGGCCCTGGCCGACGATCCGTTGCCGGCGGAGTGGGCCCGGAACCTCGGCCTGCCCGCGCTCCGCGACGCGCTCCGCGCGGTCCACCAGCCCGCCACGGTGGAGGAGGCGGAGCAGGGCCGGCGGCGGCTCGCCTTCGACGAGCTCTTCGACCTGCAGCTCACCCTGGCCCGGGCCCGCGCGCTGGCCAAGCGATCGCGCGCCGGGATCAGCTTCGTCCCGAGGCGGACCCTCACCACCCGGCTCCGCGAGACCCTGCCGTTCGAGCTTACCGCCGGCCAGAAGGACGCAGTCAAGGCCGTCGTCGCCGACATGACGGCGCCGACCCGGATGCACCGCCTCCTGATGGGCGACGTCGGCACCGGCAAGACCGTCGTCGCGCTCTTCGCGATGCTGCTCGCGGCGGAGAACGGGTTCCAGTCGGCGCTGATGGCGCCGACCGAGCTCCTGGCCGAGCAGCACGCCCAGACGCTCACCACCCTGCTCGCACCCCTCGGCCTGGCGCCTGAGCTCCTGCTGGGCCGTCAGTCGGCCCCGGAGAAGGCCCGGGTCAGGGCCCGCCTCGCCGACGGGCGGGCCACGATCGTCATCGGCACCCACGCGCTGCTGCAGGAGAACGTGAGCTTCCGGAACCTGGGCCTCGTGGTGATCGACGAGCAGCACCGGTTCGGGGTGGACCAGCGCGCCGCGCTCATCGGCAAGGGCGCGGCGCCCGACGTCCTGCTGCTGAGCGCGACGCCGATCCCGCGGTCGCTGGCGCTCACGATGTACGGCGACCTCGACGTCTCGGTCCTCCGCGAGCGGCCGCCGGGACGGGGAGAGATCCGGACCGCGGTGCGAACGGCGGCCGGGCGCGAGAAGGTCCTCGCCTTCGTGCACGACCAGTGCGCGTCGGGGCGCCAGGCCTACGTGGTCCTCCCCGTGATCGCCGAATCGGAGAAGACCGATCTCCGCGCCGCCACGACCATGGCCGAGTCGCTGCAGGCGCGCTGGCCCGACCTGACGGTGGGGCTGGTGCACGGGCGGCTCAAGCCCGAGGAGCGCGACGGCGTGATGCGCGAGTTCCGGGCGGGGCGGGTCCAGGTGCTCGTGTCCACGACCGTCATCGAGGTCGGCATCGACGTGCCGAACGCGACGGTGATGGTCATCGAGCATGCCGAGCGCTTCGGCCTGGCGCAGCTGCACCAGCTGCGCGGCCGCGTGGGGCGCGGTAGCAAGGCCAGCGTCTGCGTGCTGATCTACACGCCGCCGCTGT
>CAMLHU010000003.1 GCA_946479825.1 uncultured Gemmatimonadota bacterium | reverse complement strand
GCAGCGTGAGCGGCTTGAGGTACTGGACGCCCTTCTCGAAGAACTCGCGCTGCCGGTCCACGATGAAGTTCATGACCTTGAGCATCGTCTGCCGGCGCTGCTCGATGGCCTGGATCATCCACTGCGCGCTGTTGAGCTTGGAGGTGATGAACTCCTTCTGCTCGGCGTCCATCCCCCTGCGGTCGCGCGCCACTTCCTGGTAGGCCCGGCTGAGCCGCAGCCGCGGCACGCCGCCGTCGTTGAGCGTCACCCGGTAGCGGCCGTCCACCTTGTCCACGATGAGGTCGGGGATCACGTATCCGTCGGGGCGCGCGGCGTAGCGGAGGCCGGGCTTCGGGTCGAGGCGGGCGAGCTGGTCGGCCGCCGCCTGAACCTCCCCCGGCTCGACCCCGAAGCGCTTCGCGAGGTCGTGCCACTTGTGCGCGACCACGTCCGGGAACGCCTCCGCCACGAGGCGGTAGGTGAGCGAGCCCGACTCGCCGCGATCCGCGAGCTGCAGCAGGAGGCATTCGCGCAGGTCCCGGGCGGCGATCCCCGGCGGGTCGAGGCGCTGGAAGATGGCCAGCATCTCGGCCCCCTCCTCCGCGGTGAAGGCAGGCACGTCCGGGAGGGGGCGCCCCGCCTCCGCCGCGGCGTCGCCGCGCTCCTGGAGCAGGCGGTTCGCGCCCTCGACGATCTCTTCCACGGGGCTCGCCAGGTAGCCGTCGTCGCCCAGCGAGCCGAGGAAGTGCTCGGCGAGCAGCCGCTGGCGCGGCGAGAGGTCGAGCAGGTCGAGCTGGTCCCGGAGGTGGTCGTCGAGGTCGCGCTCCTCGACCGAGACGGGTTCGGTGTACTCCCGGTCCTCGAAGGCGGCGGCCTGGGGGCTGCCGGTCTCGAATCCGTTGAGGAGGATCTCCTCCCAGTCCATCTCGTCGTCCTTCTTCGCCTCCTCCTTCTGCTCCGCCGCCGTCTCGGCCGGCAGCTCCTCGTCCTCGGGCTCGAGGAGCTCGAGGAACGGGTTGGCCAGGAGCTCCTGCTTCAGGTGCTGCTGGAGGTCCATCATCGGCATGTACAGCAGGTCCATCGCCTGGTACAGGCGCGGATTGATCCGGAGCTCCTGGCGGAGCCCCGTATGCTGGCCGAGGCTGGCCTTCACCCGTCCCGCTCCGCGAGCCGCGCGCGCAGGCGGCCGGTCAGGGTCGGGCCGAAGTAGAGCTGCGCCACCCGGTCGTCGAAGACGAGGTCTCGCACGGGGCCCTCCACCTGGACCTTGCCTTCGAACATGATGTAGGCCCGGTCCACGATGTCGAGGGTCTGCTCCACGTTGTGGTCGGTGATGAGCACGCCGATCCCCCGGTGCCGGAGGCCCGCGACGATGGTCTGGATATCGTGCACGGCGATCGGGTCCACCCCGGCGAACGGCTCGTCGAGGAGCATGAACTTGGGGTTGGTGACGAGCGCCCGGGTGATCTCGAGCCGCCGGCGCTCCCCGCCGGAGAGCGCGTACGCCTTGCTGGCCCGGAGGTGCTTGATGGAGAGCTCGTCGAGCATCTCCTCGAGCCGCTGGCGGCGTTCCGCCGCGCCCATCGGGATGGTCTCGAGGATGGCGAGGATGTTCTCCTCCACCGTGAGCTTCCGGAAGATCGACGGCTCCTGGGCCAGGTAGCCGATCCCCGCCCGGGCCCGCTGGTACATCGGCGCGCGGGTCAGGTCCTTGCCGTCCAGCGCGACCGTGCCGGCGTCGGCGAGGATGAGTCCGGTGAGGAGGTAGAACGTGGTGGTCTTGCCGGCGCCGTTCGGGCCGAGCAGGCCGACGATCTCGCCCTGCCGCACTTCGACGCTCACGTCGTTCACCACCGCCCGGCGCTTGAAGCTCTTCCAGAGCCCTGTCCCCGCGAGGACGCTCCCCCGCGCCACCGGCGATGCGGTCCCGCCGCTGGTCCGATGGAACCCGGCCCGCGCGAGCGCCACAAGGCGGCCGGCGTTGCCGAGCCGGTCCGCCGACACGCTGGCCCACCACGCGCCGGTCGCCCGGACCTGTTCCCCGGCGCCGTTGGCGCCGAGCTCGAGCCATCCGCCGCTCACCAGGCGCGGCAGGACCGACTGACGCAGGTTCTCGCGGATCTGGTCGCCGCCGAGCTCGAACCCCGCGCCGCCCGTCCCGCCTTCGACGACCCCCGCATAGGCCTCACGAAAGGCCGTGACCAGGTCGGACAGCGCGATCGACCCGTCGTCCGCCGCGCCGCGCAGCACCGCCGCGAGCGCGATCGGCAGCGCCGGATCGCGGTCGGCCAGGGTCTCGGGGGCGAGGCCGGTCACCGGACACCCCGTCGCACCACGGAATCCGCCCGCGCCGAGTCGGCGGCGAGGCTGTCGGCCGTGGCGCATTCCGGCTCGATCTGGACCCCATCCACCTGCCCGTGCACGTCCACGCGCTCGAGGTCGCCGCCGCCCTTCGTCTCGAACGTCAGGACGATCTCGTTGCCGCGGACGTAGCTGACCGGCGCCTGCGCGCACCCCGCCTCCGGGGCGAGCAGGTGGTACGACCGGGCCAGGTGTCGCGCGGTGACGCCGGAGATCCGGGTCACGGAGCGGCCGCCCGAATCGACCTGGGTGAACCGGGCCACGACGCTGTCGCCCCAGAGCTGGTCGCGGTCGTGACGCGCCGAATCCACCGCCCCTCCGATCCACGCCGAGCCGAAGGCCCGCGCCTCGGTCAGCTGCTGTCCCGGCGTGTCGATGGCCAGCGAGTCGGCGCGGATCTCACGCTGAGGCGAGATCGCGAGAGGCCGAAGGCTGTCGCCCCAGGCCAGCGTCCGCGCCAACTTCTGGTGCTCGAGGGTCAGGTCGATGGTATCCGCCGTGAGGTCCCAGTCGGGGTTGACGGCGTGGGCCGCGCCGATGGCCCGCACGCCGGAGAGCGCACTCTCCCGGAGCCGGAGGTCGATGCGCCGCCCGGTAAGGGTGAACGACGATTCGCCCTTCCCGGCCATCCGGGCCCGGCCATAGAGCACGCCGTCCTGCCCCGCGCCGGTGTCGAGGCGGAGGGAATCCCCGCGGGCCGAAAAGTCGGACCGGTCCACCGTCACGGAGCCGCCCGCGAAGATCCGGTCATCGCCCCGAAACCGCACCCGGTCGCCATAGATGACGTAGGGCTCCCCGGCCTTCCCCGCCGAGTCCGTGGGCACGTACTCGAGCCGCGGGCGGCCCGTGGCGTACATCTCGGCGGTGTCGCGGATCCCGGCCATCGGGCGGAGATAGTCGAGCGAGGGCCCGCGGAGCGTGGACCCGTTCTTCGTGTTCCGGGTGACCACGTCGCCGCGCGCTTCCCAGCGTTCTCCGTCCTTGTAGTAGGTCCCGTGGTCGGCCGTCATCGTCACCGTCGAATCGGCGTAGCGCACGTGTCCGAGGAAATAGGTGACCTGGAAGTTGTTGAACGCCGCGAGGCTGTCCGACGCCATCCGCACCGACGTCCGCTGGCAACTGAGGCGGACGTTCCCGCCGGCGAAGTAGTTCGACGTCCCGTCCGGGTTCGGGACCTGCCGAATGGCGCGGTCCACGTTGTCCACCGAGAAGGTGCAGTGATCTCCGCTCGCGGGGGTCGCCTGGGCCGAGGCCCGGGCGGCAAGGACCAGCCCGAGCGCCGCCGCGGCGGCGAGCCCTCTCATTGCCCGGGCGGGACGAAGCCGCTGCCGTGCTCCACCCCGCGCCCCTGCTGGATCGTCACGTCCTTGAAGTCCGGGTCGGAGACGAACCCGTTCCCGGAGCCGCTCGAGGTCGGGCCGACGAAGGTGAACGGCAGGTCGGTCGAGAGCTTGTTGGTCGCCTGGTTGTAGTTCAGGCGCTCGGTGCGGAGCGTCCGCCCGTCCGTCGAGACCACCACCACGTTGCCCCGGGCCTGCATGTCGCTGGTCTGGACGTGGTACGTCCCCTCGCGCGAGGTGAGCACCGAGGTCTGGGCCCCGGACGCGTCGTAGAACGTCACCTTCACCCCGCGGAGCTCGAACACCCGCGGCGCCTCGTAGTAGTACGCCGTGTCGGCCTCGACCAGGCTCTGCCGCACCCCGTCCTTGGTGATGTAATGCTGCAGGTGCTCGAGCACCTGGTCGGCCGTGTCGGCCGCGGCCACGACGGTGGTGCTGCGGAGCTCGTCCTTTCCGCCGCACGCCACCGCCAGGATGGCGGTCGCCGCCAGCAGGGCGGCGCCCCTCACACGGCCCCCGACCGCAGCAGGTCGTGCAGGTGCACCACGCCGGCCAGCCGCCCGGCCTCGAGCACCGGGAGCGCCATGATCCCGTGCTGCTCCATCCGCCCGACGGCCGCGGCCGCCAGCTCCTCCGCCTCGGCGAGCTTGGGCGTCCGGGTCATGACCTCGGCCACGGGGAGTGCGAGGAAGTCGCCGTCGCGGCGGGCCAGCCGCGCCAGGTCGCCGGTGGTCAGCACCCCCCGGACCGCACCCTGCTCCGCCACGATGGCGAGCCCGCGGTCCGCGGCGAGCGTCCCCACCGCCTCGCGCATCGTGGCCCCCGGCGAGAGCGGGTGCACTTCGCGCACCATCACGTCGCGGACCCGGAGGTGGAGCTTCCGCCCCAGGCTCCCGCCCGGATGCAGCGCGGCGAAGTCCTCGCGCCGGAAGCCCTTGAGGCCGAGCAGGACCACCGCGAGGGCGTCGCCCAGCGCGAGCGCTACGGTGGTGCTGGTGGTGGGCGCGAGGTCGTGGGGGCAGGCCTCCTCGCTCACCGACGCGTCCAGGACGACCGCCGCCGCGCGCGCGAGCGCGGAGTCCCGCCCGCCGGTGATCGCTACGATCGGGACCTGCAGCCGCTGCAGCGCCGCGACGAGGCCGAAGAGCTCCTCGGTGTTCCCGCTCTTGCTGAGCAGGATGGCCACGTCCTGCGGCCCGACGATGCCCAGGTCGCCGTGGAGGCTGTCCACCGGATGCAGATAGGCGGCGGGGGTGCCGGTCGAGGTCATCGTCGCTGCGATCTTCCGGGCGATGAGCCCGGACTTCCCGACCCCGGAGACGATCACGCGGCCCCGCGCCGCCGCGAGGAGCCGCACGGCGCCGGCGAAGGCCGCCCCGGTCCGCTCCGCGGCGGCGCGGAGCTCGCGCGCCTCGAGTTCGAGGACCCGGCGTGCTTCCGCCAGCAGCGCGTCGTCAGTCGTCCCGGTCACCGCGTTCCTCCAGGTAGCGGGCGAGCACCCGGTCCCAGTCTCCGCGGGCGCGGAGCAGCATCTCTACCGCGTCACGGACCGCACCGAATCCTCCGGCCCGGGGCGTGACCTCGTGGGCGAGCGCCCGGACCTCAGGCACCGCGTTGGCCACCGCCAGCGCCACGCCGGCGCGCCGCAGGAGCGGGATGTCGGCGATGTCGTCGCCCACGAAGGCGAACTCGCCCCACGACAGCCCCAGCCGGTCCAGGAGCCCGCGCACCGCCGGGAGCTTGAGGCCGAGCCCCTCGTCCTGGATCACGTGCGGCACCTTGAGTTCGCGGGCGCGGTCGGCCGTGGCGTCCGAGGTCCGGCCGCTCACCCAGGCGACGTCGAGTCCGGCCAGCCGCAGCAGGTAGAGCCCCACGCCGTCCTGGGCGTCGAACCGCTTCCCCTCGATGCGCCGGCCGTGGTCCACCGCCACGTGGATCCCGTTGTCGGTGAGGACACCGTCCACGTCGAAGCCGACGAGGCGGATGGCCCGGGCCCGGGCCGGGTCAAGCACGCCTGAGCTCCCGGGCGCGCCGCCAGAGGTCGAGCGTGCCGGTGAGCAGCGCCTCCAGCCGGTCGAGGGGCCACTGCGTCGCCGCGTCGCTCGGCGCGTGGGCCGGATCCGGATGGGTCTCGAGGAAGAACCCGTCGGCCCCCGCCGCCGCCGCGGCGCCGATCAGCGCCGGGATGAACTCGCGAAGCCCGCCGCTCGTCCCGCCCTGCCCCTGGCCCGGCTGCTGCACCGAGTGGGTCGCGTCGAAGATGACCGGCACGCCGGTCGCCTCGCGCATCCGGGCGAAGTTGCGCATGTCCACCACGAGGTCACCGTACCCGAAGAAGCTGCCGCGCTCGGTGACCGCCACTTCCTTCGACCCGCCCTGGCGCACCTTCTCGACCGCCCCGGCCATCCCTTCGGCCGCCATCCACTGCCCCTTCTTGACGTTGACCGGCTTGCCCGTGCGGCCCGCCGCGAGGAGCAGGTCGGTCTGCCGGCAGAGGAACGCCGGGATCTGCAGCACGTCCACCACCTCGGCGGCCGGCGAGGCCTGGTGCGACTCGTGGATGTCGGTGAGCACCGGGAGCCCCGACTCACGCCGCACCCGCTCGAGCACCCGCAGTCCCTCGTCCAGCCCCGGCCCCCGGGCGCCCGCGGCGCGGGCGCGGTTGGCCTTGTCGAAGCTGGCCTTGAAGCAGACCGGGACCTCGAGCCGGGCGGACAGCCGGGCGAGCTCCGCCGCCACGCGCGGCAGGACGTCGCCGCCTTCGATGACGCAGGGGCCGGCGAGGATGAACGGCTGCCGGGCGAAGCTCCACCCGCTCAACGCGACGCCCCCGAGAGCGGGGCCGCCTTGGCCGGGGCCGGGTTCGCCGCGCGTCCCTGCCGGGCCTTGGCCGCCCCGACGAACGCGGCGAACAGCGGGTGGGGCCGCGTGGGCCGCGACTTGAGCTCCGGATGGAACTGGCAGCCGAGGAACCAGGGATGGTCGGGCAGCTCGATGATCTCGACCAGGCCGCCGTCGGGCGACTGCCCGGAGAGCCGGAGCCCGTACTCGGCCAGCACGTCGCGGTAGGCGTTGTTGACCTCCCACCGGTGCCGGTGGCGCTCGCTGATCTCGTTGGTGCCGTATGCCTGCGCGGCCCGGGATCCGGCCCGGAGCCGGGCCGCGTACGCTCCGAGGCGCATCGTCCCGCCGAGGTCCTTCACGTCCCGCTGGCTCTGCATCAGGGCGATCACCGGGGTGTCGCACTCGGGCTCGAACTCCGTGCTCGAGGTGCCGGTCATGCCGCACACGTGCCGGGCGAACTCGATGATCGCGACCTGCAGGCCGAGGCAGATCCCGAAGAACGGCAGCTGGTGCTCGCGGGCCCACCGGATGGCCTCGATCATCCCGTCCACGCCGCGGACGCCGAAGCCGCCCGGCACGAGGAGGCCGTCGACGCCCTCGAGCAGGCGGCCGGCGGCCTCCTGGTCGGTGAAGGCGTCGCTCGAGAGCCAGGCGATGTCCACGCCGACGTCGTTGGCGATGCCGCCGTGGATGAGCGCCTCCTGGACCGACTTGTAGGCGTCGTGGAGGTCGGTGTACTTGCCGACGACGGCGATGCGCACCCGGGCCGGCGGGTTCAGGATCTTCTCGGTGAGGGTCCGCCACGGCGTGAGGTCGGGGGCCTTGGTCTCGAGGCGCAGGCGCTCGCAGACCACCGCGTCCATCCCCTGCTCGCTGAACCGGAGCGGGATCTCGTAGATCGACCGGACGTCGGGGCTCTCGATGACGCAGTTGAAGTCCACGTTGCAGAACAGCGCGATCTTGCGCTTGATGTCCGGCGCCAGCGGGCGCTCGCTCCGGCACACGAGGATGTCCGGCTGGATCCCGATCTCCATCAGCTCCCGGACCGAGTGCTGGGTCGGCTTGGTCTTCACTTCGCCGGCGGCGGCGATGTACGGCACCAGCGTCAGGTGCACGAAGAGGGCGTTGTCGCGCCCGACCTCCTGGCGGAACTGCCGGATCGCCTCCAGGAACGGCAGCGACTCGATGTCGCCCACCGTGCCGCCGATCTCGGTGATCACCACGTCCACGCCCGGCGCGGTGCGCCGGATGGCGTTCTTGATCTCGTCGGTGATGTGCGGGATCACCTGCACCGTGGAGCCCAGGTACTCGCCCCGGCGTTCCCGGCCGATGACGGTCTGGTAGATGCGGCCGGTCGTGATGTTGTTCTGCTGGGTGAGCGAGCGGTCGATGAAGCGCTCGTAGTGGCCCAGGTCGAGGTCGGTCTCCGCCCCGTCGTCGGTGACGAAGACCTCGCCGTGCTGGAACGGCGACATCGTCCCGGGATCCACGTTGATGTACGGGTCGAACTTCTGCATCGTGACGGTGAGCCCGCGCTCGACCAGCAGGCGCCCGAGCGAGGCGGCGGCGATGCCCTTCCCGAGGGAGGACACGACGCCGCCGGTCACGAAGATGTACTTGGTGGTCTGGGGTCCCGCGGTCATCGGGTCATCCTCGTTGTGAGCGCCAGATGGCCTCCGCACGCCGGAGGTCGTCGGGGGTATCGATGCCGGGCAGCGCCGGCTCGCTGAGCCGCGCCACGCCGATGGTCATGCCGTGCTCGAGCGCGCGCAGCTGCTCGAGCTTCTCCGCTTCCTCCGCCCGCGTGGCCGGCAGCGTGATCCAGCGTTCGAGCGCCGCGCGGGCCCACGCGTACAGCCCCACGTGCTGCCAGTAGAGGCCGGCCGGGTCGGTATCCGGATCGCGCCGGAACGGGATCGGCGCCCGGGAGAAGTACAGCGCCCGCCCCCGGACGTCGGTCACCACCTTCACCCGCGCCGGGTCGGCCGCCTGCGCCGGCTCGAGCGCGGCGGCAGCAGTGCCGACGTCGTCCCCGCTTGCCACCCGTTCCACCGCGCCGGCCAGCGCCTCGCGGCTCAGGAAGGGCTCGTCCCCCTGAAGGTTCACGATCACGTCGTACCCGGCGTATTCCGGCCGCGCCGCCACCTCCGCCACCCGGTCCGAGCCGGACCGATGGTCGGCGCGGGTCAGGACTGCGGCCGTGCCGGTCCGCGCGACCACCTCCGCCACCATCGGCGAGTCGGTCGCCACGACCACCGATTCGAGGATGCCGAGCGACCGGACGCGCGAGACCACCCGGGTCACCAAAGGCTCACCGGCCAGGAGCTGCAGCGGTTTGTTGGGGAGTCTGGTGGAACCGAGCCGGGCCGGAATGACACCCAGGAGGCGCATTTCCAAAAATACGAAGCTCGGGGCCCCCTGTCAAAAGTCGTGCCGCGCGCTGCCGGGGCGGGCACCGCACTCGAATTAAGCGCTTGTCACAATGCAGCTTATCCGGGGGCCGCGCACCCCGATCAGCGGCCGCTCGCAGCCGGAATGCCGGCCAGGGCGAGGAAGTTGGCCACGATCCGCCGGCCCTGTTCGGTCCCGACCGATTCGGGATGGAATTGGACCCCCCAGACCGGGTGGACCCGATGGCGGACCGCCATGATCTCCTGGTCTCCCGGCCGGTCGGCCGACCAGGCGGTGACCTCGAGCTCGGGGGGAAGCCGGTCGGGGCTGACGACCAGCGAGTGGTAGCGCATCACCGTGAGCGGGCTCGGCAGGCCCTCGAACAGTCCGGTCCGGTCGTGGCGCACCGGCGAGGTCTTGCCGTGCATCAGCCGGTCGGCCCGGACCACTCGGCCGCCGAACGCCTCGCCGATCGCCTGATGGCCGAGACACACCCCGAGGACGGGGATCCGACCGGCGGCGCGCCGGATGAGCGGGACCGCGATCCCCGCCTCTGCCGGGGTACAGGGCCCGGGCGAGACGAGGATCGCCTCCGGGCCGAGACCCATCGCCTCGTCGACCGAGAGCTCGTCGTTGCGCCGCACCACCGGATCGGCGCCGAGCTCTCCCAGGTACTGGACCAGGTTCCAGGTGAACGAGTCGTAGTTGTCGAGGACGAGGAGCATCGCGACGGTCAGCGGCGCGAAGGCGGCGTGGCCTTCGGCGCCGCGGGGGCAGCGGGAGGGACCGGCGTGGCCTGCAGCTCACGGTCCACCTGCACGCGGACGGACCGCCGGATGCTGTCGGCGAGCTGACGCGACGCGCGCACGATCGAATCGGTCGTCGCGCGGAGGCTGTCGGCGTTCACATGTACCCGGACGTTCCCGTTGGCCTGGAAATCCGAGATGTCCGCCTCGGACAGGATCAGCGGGCGGGTGAGCGTCTGGTCGCCGGCCTCGAGGCGGACCTGCCCGAACACGCGCATCCCCGCCGGCACCGAGTCGAGGCACTGGAAGGTCGAGTTCTCGTCGATCTTCGAGGCCCTTGGCAGGGCGAAGAAGCAGTCCGTGTAGTCACCGGCGTCGAACGAATCGGCGAGCTGGGTCGCGACGATGACGCCGCTCACGTGCTTCGGCGTGTCCCGCTCGAGCACCACCCGGTCGATCTTTCCGAGGACCGAGTCGTTGAGACGGAACGGGACCATGCCGAGCAGCGGGATCGGGATGTCGGCGGTCCCGTGCGTGAAGGCATCGACGCCGTGGCGGGCCCGTTGAATGCCGTAGTTCACCAGCATCCCGACGGCGAAGATCCCGAGCATCCCCGCCACGATCTTGATCCAGTACGCGCGCATAAGCCGCCCTTCCCCGGCGTTGGCCGGTGGGATGTTCCAGGAAGAGACGGATTGTAAGCGGGGTGGGTTTCAACGAAAAGCGACCCGCCGTCGTCCGGCGGGTCGCTTCGGGCCGGGGGCAGGCTCAGCGCGCGGCGAAGGTATAGATGGCGGTCCGTCCGGGGCCCGCCGGGTCGATCTGCAGGAGCGTTGCGCCGGCACGGTTGGCCTGGGTATCGGCGGGGATCTCCGCCCCGTTGGCGGCGCGGGTCGAGACCGAGAGCTGCCACGGCGTGTTCACCAGGGCGGTGCCCTGCACTCCCTGCGCAGCCGGCTCGAGGCTCACGATGGCGGCCGAGGCGATATGGGTGCTGACCACCGTGGCGCCGACGCCGAACTGGATCGTGCAGTTGTTGCCTTCGCACGAGCGCTGCGCCGCTGCGGCGCGGGGAGCGACCGCCAGAGCCAGACCCACCACTGCGACCGCGCCGAGCTTCCGAAGCATATGCCCTCCAGCCGGGGGATCGACCTTCTCGCCCGGTGGTAAGGCATATATCGTTCCACAATTCTAGATGACGTAAGTCATTATAAATCAACATTATGTCGACTTACAGACCGTATTACTATTATACAGTACCGACTAGTTCTTTTACACTTCAGTGCCCGATGAGCGACCCAGCCGATCCAGTTGCCGGCTGTGATGCTCGAGGTGGACCTGCAGGAATCGGATGGTATCCTGGAGGTCCAGCCAGCCCGCGAGGGGGTGCCGGAAGACCAGCCGGGCACCCCAGTCGCGCCCGTGGGCCTCGGCGATGGCCTGGATCGCCTGATGGGCGGCGTGCCAGCGCCCGGCGAGCTCGGTGAGGGGGACCGCGGCGGTCGGCAGGACGCGGCGGGTCGGGGCCCGGACCCGCAGGTCGGAGCCCAATACCAGATCGAGGGCCGCCCGCTTCCACCAATTCCCCGCCCGGCCCGGCGGAACGGTCCGGGGTTGTGCGGCCAGCACCGCCGCGGTGCCCTCGTGCACCAGGACCAGGTGCTCCACGATCTCGACGGCGTGCCATCCATCCGGCCGCGGGCGGAGCTGGCGGGCCGGTTCGGGCCAGCCGGCGACCCGGTCGACGGTGTCCCGGATCCGGCGATCGACCCGGGCGAGGGGAACGGAGAGATAGCTCGGTGACATCGGATGCCCCGAATGGTGGTGACGGGATAGATTAGCCGGATGATCACGGCCGAATATCGGATCCCCGGTCGCGACGGCGCTCCGCCGCTCACGCCGGAACAGGAGGTCGCCGCCCGCGGCTTTGTGCTGCGCCTGGGCCGTTCGCTCCATACGGTCGGCTACGCCGCGCACCGGGTGGAGACCCTGATGGAGCGCGCCTCGGAGCGGCTGGGACTCATCGGCCAGTTCTTCGCGACGCCGACCAGCATCTTCGCGGCCTTCGGCCCGCAGGACGACCAGCGCACCTTCCTCATGCGGGTCGGACCCGCGGACGACGACCTCGGCCGGCTCGCCGACCTGGACGAAGTGGCCGGGCTCGTGCTCAAGGGGGAGCTGGCCCCGCTCGAGGGCTCGGCCCGGATCGACGCGATCGTCGCCGCCCCGCCGCGCTACGGCGACCTCGCCACGATCCTCGCCTTCGGGCTCATCTCGGCCTGCGGCTCGCGGTTCCTCGGCGGCGGCGCCACCGAGGTCGCGGTCTCGAGCGCGATCGGGCTGCTCGTGGGCCTGCTCAACGCCGCCGCGATCCGGCTGCCGGCGCTGGGCCGGATCTTCCCGATCCTTGCGGCGTTCGTCGCGTCCGCGCTTTCGGTGGTCGCAGGGCGGCTGCTGCACGGGATCACGGTCTATTCGGTGACGCTGGCCGGGCTCCTCGTCCTGGTCCCCGGCTTCACCCTCACCACGGCGATGACCGAGCTCGCCACGCGCCACCTCATCGCGGGGATCGCCCGGCTGTCCGGCGCGATGATGCTGTTCATCAGCATCGCCTTCGGCGTCGCGCTCGGCACCAAGACCGCCGAATACCTGACCGGGCACCTGCCCACGGCGGCAGCGATCCCGATGGCCCCCTGGACCGTCGTGGCCGCCCTCATCCTCGCCCCGCTCGGGTTCACCATCCTGCTCCGGGCCAAGGCCCGGGAGGCCGGCTGGATCCTCGTCACCGGCGTCGTCACCTACTACGGCGGCGTCATCGGCGCCCATGTCCTTGGCCCTGAGGTCGGGGCGTTCCTGGGGGCGCTCTCGGCCGGGCTCGCCAGCAACCTGTACGGGTGGTTCACCGACCGGCCGACTTCCGTGACGCTGGTGCCGAGCGTCCTGCTGCTGGTGCCCGGGAGCGTCGGGTTCCGCGGGCTCGCGTCCCTGCTCGACCGCCAGGTGGTGCTGGGTGTCGAGACCGCGTTCCAGATGCTCCTGATCGCCTCCGCCCTCGTGGCCGGGCTGCTCGTCGCCTTCGTGCTGGGCCCCCAGCGCCGCCGCTACCGCCGGGACATCTTCGCGAGCTGACCTCAGCCCCGCGGGTGGTACTGGCGGTGGACCGACCGGAGGTATTCACGGTCGACGTGCGTGTAGATCTGGGTGGTCGAGAGGTCGGCGTGTCCGAGCATCTCCTGCACCGCCCGCAGGTCGGCCCCGCCCTCCAGGAGATGGGTCGCGAAGCTGTGGCGCAGGGTGTGGGGCGTGACGCGCTTCCGGATGCCGGCTCGGCGCGCCGCCTTCTTGACGATCCCCCACGCGCCGACGCGTGACAGCGGGCGCCCCCGGGCGTTGAGCAGCAGGCGGTTCCCGCTCTCTCCCCGATCCAGCTCAGGCCGGAGCTGCCGCAGGTACACCGCCACCGCCCCGATGACGGTGCGCCCCAGCGGAACGATCCGTTCCTTCCCTCCCTTGCCGAACACCCGGACCACCTGGTCGTCGAGCCAGAGATCGGACGGCGAGAGCCCGCACAGCTCGGAGACCCGGAGCCCTGCACCGTAGGCCAGCTCCAGCAGGGCGCGGTCGCGCCAGGCGAGCGGGTCGTCGAGCGGCGGCGCCTCGAGCAACGCCGCCACGTCCTGCACCGAGAGCGTGTCGGGAAGTTCGCGCCCGCGCCGCGGCGCCTCGAGGCGATCGCTCGGGTCGCGGGTCACCGTGCCTTCACCCACCAGGAACCGGAAATAGGTCCGCAGGGCGGAGACGTGTCGCCGGATGGTAGCCGGACTCAGGCCCAAGTCCTTGAGCGCGAAGACGAAATCGCGGAGGTCCTTCGGGGTAAGCGCCTCTGGGGCGGCGCGGCCGCGCGCAGCGGCGAACTCGACCAACCGCCGCAGGTCGCGCGCGTAGCTCTCGACCGTGTGGCGCGAGGCGCCGGCTTCGAGGGTCAGGTGGTCGGCGAACCCCTCGAGGAGGAAGGCCCGGGCCAGCCCGTCATCGGTCATCGGTCGTTCCCGGGGGGAGGACCTTGCCCAGGACCGTGTCCACCGTCCGGACGGCGGCCGCAGGGCGGCGGCGCCTGAAACGGCGCCAGACCAGCGCCAGCGCCACCGCGCCGAGGACGACGCCGGCGATGGCGAGTGCGCGGTTCACGGTCTGGATCAGACCGACGATGGCCCCCCATTCGGCGCCGACCACGGCCCCGACGACGGTGACCCCGGCGTACCAGAGCGCCGACGCGGCGATGGTGGGCACGAGCGCCCGTCGTGGGGAGAGCCCGATCAGCCCGGTGAACGGGGGGACGATCGCCCGGACGCCGGGCATCAGGCGGCAGAGAAATATGGCCGGGAGGCCCCAACGGAGGTATTCCCGCTCGACCACGGCGACGAGCTCCGGCGGGAGCAGCCGCCGGCCCCAGCGGGTGGCCGTGAACGCCGGGCCGAGCCGGCGGGCCATCGCGTACACGCCGATGAGGCTGAGGCTGTTGGCGACGATGGTCACGACGAAGACCAGCCACGGGGTCGTGACGCCGCGGTGCGAGAGGAACGCGCCGAGGGCCACGGCGGTGTCGGCCGGGACCGGGGGGAAGACGTTCTCGATCGCGGCGATGAGGGCGAGCAGGGCGTACACCGCGCCCGCCGGGAGGGAGACCAGCCACTGCAGGACGTCGTGGATCAGGCCAGCGGCTCCAGGGTGGCGACGGCGATGACCGCGATCCCCTCTCCCCGCCCGACGAACCCCATCCCTTCGTTGGTCTTGGCCTTGAGGCCGATGGCGTCGGCGCCCACGTCGAGCGCCGCCGCGAGACGGCCGGTCATCTCGGCGACGAAGGGGCCGAGCTTCGGGCGCTCGCAGATGACGGTCACGTCGCCCTGGACGAAGGCCCACCCTCGCTCCCGGACCTGCCGGTGGGCCTCCCGGAGGAGGGCGATCGAATCGGCCCCCTTCCAGCGCGGGTCGGTGTCCGGGAACAGCCGGCCGATGTCGCCCGCCGCGGCGGCGCCGAGGATGGCGTCGGTCAGCGCGTGCGCGACCGCGTCGGCGTCGGAGTGACCGGCGAGTCCGCGGTCGTGCGGGATCGTCACGCCGCCCAGGACGAGCGGGCGTCCGGCCTCGAAGCGGTGCGAGTCGTAGCCGATCCCCGTCCGGAGGGCGGGGCGTGCGCGCGCGCTCACGGGTCCCGGCGCCTCAGGCGGCGACCGGCTCCTCGATGATCGAGTAGTCCTGCCGCCGCCGGCGGACCTCATAGCCGGCGTCGGTGATGAGGCGCTCGATCTCGTGCAGGGTGGTCCGGTAGGTGGTGCCGGCGGCCGAGACCACGTTCTCCTCCATCATCAGGGAGCCGTAGTCGTTGGCGCCGAACCGGAGCGCGAGCTGGCCGATCTTGTGGCCCATCGTGACCCACGAGGACTGGAGGTTGGGCACATTGTCGAGCACGATGCGCGCCATCGCGAGCGTGCGCAGATAGGTCACCGAGTCGGTGCGCGCCGCGCCGTCGAACATCGGCGTGCCGTCGGGCTGGAGCGGCCAGCAGATGAACGCGGTGAACCCGCCCGTGCGGCGCTGGACCTCGCGGACCCGGAACAGGTGCTCGATGCGGTCCGCGGCGCTCTCGCCCAGGCCGTACATCATCGTCACCGACGTCTTCATCCCCTGCCGGTGGGCCTCTTCCTGCACGCCGAGCCACTCGTCGGTCTGCGCCTTCTTGGCGGCGACGCGCGCGCGGACCGCGTCCACCAGGATCTCGCCGCCGCCGCCGGGGATGCTGTCGAGCCCCGCCGCGCGCAATTCCCGGATCACCTCGGCCACCGGCAGCCGGAAGCGCTCGCTGAAGAACACCACCTCCGACGGCGAGAAGCCGTGGATGTGGATCGGGTGGTTCCGCTTGATGTACCGCATCAGGTCGAGATACCACTCGAACGGGATGTACGGGTTGTGCCCGCCCTGGATCAGGATCTGGACGCCGCCGATCGCCTTGCACTCGTCGATCTTGGCGCCGATCTGCTCGTAGCTCAGGACGTAGCCTTCGTGGTCGCGCGGGCGCCGGTAGAAGGCGCAGAACCCGCAGTCGGCCACGCAGACGTTGGTGTAGTTGATGTTCCGGTCGATGATGTAGGTGACGACGTTCTCCGGGTGGTGCTTCCACCGGAGTGCGTCGGCCTGCCGGCCCAGCTCGAGGAGGTCGGCGCGCTCGTAGAACTCGAGCGCCTCGCGGAATTCGGGGGAATTGCGGTCCACGGTATCCATGGCTCAGGCCGCGGTGATGAACGAAAGGCTGCCGTCGGGGACCAGGTGGTCCTGGGCCAGCCGGCGGAAGAAAGTCGTGAGGCCCTCGAGGTGCCGGGGGCCGAGCGCGTAGTCCAGGGTGCCGAGATAGGCCCGGCAGATGTCCGGCGCGACGCCGGTGGCGCGGGCGGCGTCCGCGGCGAGCTCGTCGAGGTGCGCGAGGCCCCACGCCCGGCTCTCCAGCAGCAGGCGGTGGACCCGCCGGACGGCGTTTGCGTCGGCCTCCCGGCGGGCGGCCCAGACCGCGAAGACGAACGGCAGCCCGGTCCACGCCTTCCATTCCGCGCCCAGGTCCACCACGTGCGCGTACTCGCGCTGGGCCGCGAGCAGGAGGGCCGCGTCGCCGATCACGAGGACCGCCTCGTGGGGGAACCGGGCGAGCGCGGCGAGGTCGCTCGGCTCGGCCCGCACCGACGCGAACCTCGGCGCCACCCCCCACCGGTGCCGGCAGAGGAGCTCGAGCAGCAGGACGGACGTGTGCGACGACGTGGTCCGGAGCACCGTGCGGGCGTCCAGCTCCTCGGGCGGGCGGCGCGAGAACAGCATCACGCTGTGGACCGGCCCGTCCGAGGTGATGGCGAGGTCGGGAAGCAGGTGGTAGAGCGGCGCGTGGCGGGCGTACTCGACCGCCGACACCACGCTCACGTCGAGTTCGCCGGCCGCCAGCAGGTTATTGAGATCCGCGGCCGTGGCCGAGATGAGCTCGCCGGGCGCGGCCACCAGCCCCCGGTCGATGGCGCCGTAGACCGGGTAGCAGTTGATGTACGGGATCCGGCCGACCTTCATGCCGCGTGCACCACGGGCAGTTCCTTCCCGCCGCGGGTTCCCGGCACGGGCGGCGGCGGCAGGTCGTCGAAGGTCTCGCGCACCGGGCGGTAGAGGCTGTCGCGCTCCACCGGCCGCTTCCCCGCCCCGCGGATGAGCCGCACGAGGTCGAGGTACTGCATGTGCATCTGGGTCCGGGCGCCGGCCTCGTGGTACACCCGCTCGTAGACGACCGTCCCCTCCACGTCGTCGCAGCCGAAGCTGAGGAGGACCTGCGACATGAACGGCGTGACCATCGGCCAGTGGGTCTTGATGTGCGGCACGTTGTCGAAGAAGAGCCGCGCCACGGCCACGTTCTTCACGTCCTCGTACCCGGTGGTGGCCGTCCCCACCCGCCCGAGGGTCTCGCCGAGTTCGTTGTGCTCGGTGTGGTACGCCAGCGGGATATAGGTCAGGAACCCGCCGGTCTCGTCCTGCAGCCGCCGCAGCATGTCGAGGTGGTCCACCCGGTCGCGCGCCGTCTCGACGTGCCCGTAGAGCATGGTGCAGTTGGTCGGAATGCCGAGCTCATGGGCGGTCCGGTGGACCCGGATCCACTCCTCGCCGGTGAGCTTGCGCTCGGCGATGGTGGCCCGGACGGCCGTGCTGAACACCTCCGCGCCCCCGCCCGGCATCGAGGTGAGACCCGCCTCCTTGAGCGCGAGCAGCACCTCGCGCTCGCTGGTGCGCTCGATGCGGGCCAGGTGCGCGATCTCGACCGCCGTCAGGGCCTTCACGTGGACGTCGGGGTGCCGGGCCTTGAGGCCGCGGATCATGTCCGTGTAATAGGCGAGCCGGAGCTTCGGATGGAGCCCGCCGACGATGTGGAACTCCCGCGTCGGCATCCCGCGGGCCTGCTCCGCCTCGTGATAGACCTCCTCGAGGGAGCGGGTGTAGTTCCCGTCCTCCTTCGGCATCCGCGCGAACGAGCAGAAGGTACAGGTGTTCCGGAGGATGCAGACGTTGGTCGGGTTGATATGCTGGTTGGCCGAGAAGAAGACGCGATCGCCGTTGCGGCGGGCGTTGGCCCACCCGGCGAGCGCGCCAAGGCCGAGCAGGTCGGCGGTCTGGTACAGCGTAACGCCCTCGTCTGGCGTCAGCCGCTCCCCGGCGACCACCTTGTCGGCGATCGGGCGGAGGGCCGGGTCACGCAGCTGGGCGGGGTCGAAGTGGTCGGACATCCTATCCCTTTATATGGCCGGGGGTTACCCCGGTAATGTACCCCGTTCCGCCCGCCCGGTGCCAGTCGGCCCGGTCAGTCGGCCACCGCCTCGATATCGTCGAGTCGTGCCACGTCGATCGCGAGCATCCCGTCGCTCCCCACCGGGTCGAAGAGCCCGGCGAACCGCGCGCCCCAGGCGACCTCGTCGAACCGGTACGAGGTCCGGGCGTGGACCCCCTGGGCGAAGGTCTCGTCGGTACCGGTGAGCAGGACCAGGAATTCGGCCTCGCCCGCGGCGAGGTCCTCGGCCGTGAGGCCGCGGAGCGGGCTCCGCTCGTCCACCGGGTGCACGACCGTCCACGCCAGCGGGAAGAACGCCACGCGCCGACGCTCGAGCTCCAGCTCCTCGAAGCGCCGCACCCGCTGGTCGCCGTGCGCCACGAAGCGGGTGAAGAGCACCCGGACCTCCACGTCGATCATCTGCGCGGCGCGCTGGTTCACGACCCGGAACTCGAACGCGGTCGTCCCGCGGTACGGCGCCATCACGGCGCGCTCGGAGAACCGGAGCCGGGCGCGGGGCCGGGCGAACCGGGCGAAGATGATCCCGGTGGCGAGCGCCACGCCGAGGAGGCCGACCAGCGACTCGGTCACGACGAGGACGTTGGCGGCGGATCCGACGGGCACGATGTTGCCGTACCCGATCGTCGCGAAGGTCTCGACGCTGAAGAAGAACGCCCGCGCGAACGGCCGCATCGTGAGGTCGCCGACGGGGCCCTGCAGCGCGCCGGGGCCGCAGGCGAGGAAGGCGGCGGCGAAGAGGACGTTGACGCCGACGTACGCGGCCGTGAGCAGGCCGAGGAACGCGGGCCAGGACATCTCGAGCAGCGCGTGATAGGGGCTCAGGGCCGCCCAGCCGAGGCCGCGCCGCCGGACGTTGAAGGAGCCGTCGGGGTTGAGCAGCCGTCGCCCCGCCCGCCCGGCGATGACCGCCCCGAACCCGAGGTCGCGCTCCTCATCCTGTCCCATGGGGCCTCCCTCCAAACGGACGACCCTCCGGCGCGCCCGCGCACCAGAGGGTCGGTCGCCTGCCACCGCCGGGGGTCACGCCTCGAACCGGCGCACCGCCAGCGTCACGTTGTGCCCGCCGAACCCGAACGAGTTGGAGAGCGCCACGTCCACCTTGCGCTCGCGCTTCACGTTCGGGACCGAGTCGAGGTCGCACTCCGGGTCGGGCGTCGCCTGGTTGATGGTCGGCGGGACGACGCCGCGGGTGGCCACGAGCAGCGAGACGATGAACTCGAGGGCCCCCGCACCGCCCAGGAGGTGCCCCGTCATCGACTTGGTGGAGCAGAACATCAGCTTGCGCGCGTGGTCGCCGAAGACCGACTTCACGGCGCGGGTCTCGGCCGCGTCGCCCAGCGGGGTCGAGGTCCCGTGGGCGTTGACGTAGTCCACGGCGGTCGGCTCGATCTTGCCGTCGGCGAGGCATTCCCGGATGGCGTGCGCCGCCCCTTCGCCGTTCTCCGGCGGAGAGGTGATATGGTAGGCGTCGCCCGAGAGCCCGTAGCCCAGCACCTCGCCCAGGATGGTCGCGCCGCGCGCGGTCGCGTGCTCCAGGCTCTCGAGCACCACGATCCCCGCCCCGTCCCCCAGCACGAAGCCGTCGCGATCCTTGTCGAACGGCCGGCTGGCCTGCTCCGGCGCGTCGTTCCGGGTGGACAGCGCCTTCATGTTGTTGAAGGCCGCCACGGTCAGGCCGGTGATGGCCGCCTCGGCGCCCCCCGCCACCATGCAGTCGGCGGTGCCGTCGCGGATCATCCGGTACGACTCGCCGATGGCGTGGGCCGACGACGCGCAGGCCGACACCGTGGCGAAGTTCGGGCCCTTGAGCCCGTAGCGGATGGAGACCAGCCCCGCGGCGATGTCCGGGATGAACATCGGCACGAAGAACGGGGACACCCGGTCGGGGCCCTTCTCGAAGAAGGCCCGGCAGTTGTCCTCGTAGGTCTGCATCCCCCCGATGCCGCTGCCGACGATGACGCCGGTCCGCTCCGGGTCGGGGAACTTCCCCTCGAGCCCGGCCTGGGTAATGGCCTGCTGGGCCGCCCCGAGCGCGAACTGGGAGAAGAGGTCGTACCGGCGCGACTCCTTCTTGTCGATGTACTGCAGCGGGTCGAAGCCCTTCACCTCGCAGGCGAACTTCACCGTCTGCCTGGTGGTGTCGAACTTCGTGATCGGCCCCGCCCCGGACCGGCCCGCGAGCAGGCCGGCCCAGGTCTCCTCGGTCGTGTTGCCGACGGGCGTCACGAGACCGGCGCCCGTCACGACGACGCGGCGGCGCAACGCTTACTTCCCGATCTTCTCGTGGAGGTACTTCAGCGCATCGCCGACGGTGCGGAGCTTTTCGGCCTCCTCGTCGGGGATGTCGATGTCGAACTCCTTCTCGAACGCCATCACGAGCTCGACGGTGTCGAGGCTGTCGGCGCCGAGATCCTCCATGAAGCTCGCCTCGTTGGTGAGCTTCTCGCGCTCGACACCCAGCTCCTCGACGATGATGTCCTTGACCTTCTCCTCGACGTTGCTGCTCATGGGCTCCTCGAAAGGACTTGGAAAAGACGCCTGCCTAGATGACCATCCCACCATCGACCACCAGGACCTGGCCGGTGACATAGCTCGCCAGGTCCGACGCCAGGAACAGCACCGCGCCGGCCACGTCCTCCGGGCGGCCGAGCCGTTCCAGCGCGATCTCCTTCAATAATGCGGCCCGCGCCTCGGGAGGCAAGGCGGCGGTCATGTCGGTCTCGATGAACCCGGGAGCCACGCAGTTGGCCAGGATCCCGCGGCTCGCGTACTCCTTGGCGACCGACTTGGTGAACCCCACGAGCCCCGCCTTGCTCGCGGCGTAGTTGGCCTGCCCCTTGTTGCCGGTGAGGCCCACGATGCTCGTGACGTTGATGATCCGGCCCCCGCCCCGCTTCATCATTCCCTTGAGCACGGCCTTCACGGTGCGGAACGCCCCCTTGAGGTTGGCGTCGAGCACCTGGTCCCACTCCTCGTCGCCCATCCGGAGGAGGAGGTTGTCGCGGGTGATCCCGGCGTTGTTGACCAGGATGTCGATGGGGCCGAGCGCCTTGGTGACGGCGTCCACGGCCGCGGCCACCGACGCGCCGTCGCCCACGTCGCAGGCGAAACCCTGGGCCCGCTCGCCGATCTCCCTGGCGACGGCCTCCGCCCTGGCGGCGTCGCGGCCCAGGACCGCCACCTTGGCCCCCGCGGTGTGCAGCGCCTCGGCCACCGCGCGGCCGATGCCCCGGGTGCTCCCGGTGACGAACGCGACGCGGCCGGTCAGGTCGGTGGACAGCGGCATTGGGGCGGTCACTGGTCGAGGAACTTTTCGACGTCGGCGGCGGTGCCGAGCGGCGTGGCCGCGGCGCCGGGGACGATCTTCTTGAGCAGCCCGCCGAGCACCGTGCCCGGACCGAGCTCGAGGTAGCGCGCCTCCGGTGCCAGCCGGGCCGCCTGCTCCTGGCACTCGACCCAACGCACCGGCGCGGTCAGCTGCTCCGCCAGGAGCCGGGTAGCGTCGGCCGCGGTCGTCACCGGCGCGGCGCTCGCGTTGGCGATGACGGGGAACCGGGGGTCGCGGAAGCCGGCGGCGGC
This sequence comes from uncultured Gemmatimonadota bacterium, assembly GCA_946479825.1. Next base: position 2,389 of record CAMLHU010000003.1, on the reverse strand, counting down.
CAGGGCATCGCGGAGCCCGGGGACGGCAGGCGCCATCAGCGGCGAGTGGAACGCGCCGCTCACCTTGAGCGGGATCACCCGCTTGGCGCCGCGGGCCTTGCAGGCCTCCCCGGCGCGCGCCACGGCCGGCGGATCGCCCGAGATGACCACCTGCGAGGGCTCGTTGAGGTTGGCGGCCACCGCGACCTCGTCGGCCGTGGAGGCCTCGGCGCACGCGGCCGCGACCGCTGCCGCGTCGAGGCCCAGCACCGCGGCCATCGTGCCGGCGCGGCGGGTCCCGGCCTCGAACATCAGCTCGCCGCGGCGCCGGACCAGCCGGGCGCCGGCGGTGGCGTCGAGCGCGCCCGCAGCGACGTACGCACTGTACTCGCCCAGGCTGTGGCCCAGCGCGAGCCGCACGTCGCCCAGGCGCTCGCGGACCACCGCGAAGACGGCGGCGGTGTGCGCGAGGATGGCGGGCTGGGCGTTGTGGGTCCGGGTGAGCTCCTCTTCCGGCCCTTCCCACATGATCCGCGAGAGCGACACGCCAAGCGCCTCGTCGATCGCGGCGAAGGTGTCGCGCGCCGCGGGAAAGCGCTCGGCGAGGTCCTTGCCCATGCCGACCTTCTGCGCGCCCTGTCCCGGGCAGAGCAGGACCGTCACCACCGGACCACCGTGCTGCCCCAGGTGAACCCGGCCCCGAAGGCCACCAGCAGGAGCAGCGACCCCGGGCGGATCCGGCCGGTGGCCTCCGCCTCCGCGAGGGCGAGCGGGATCGACGCCGACGACGTGTTGCCGTAGCGGTCGAGGTTGACCATCACCTTGTCCATCGGCATGCCGGCGTGCTTGGCCGTCGCCTCGATGATCCGCACGTTGGCCTGGTGCGGCACGAGCAGGTCGATGTCCTCGGCGCGGACCCCCGCGCGCTTGAGCGCCTCATCGCACGCCTCGGCCATCGTGAGCACCGCGGCCTTGAACACCTCGCGCCCGGCCATCCGCATCAGGTAGGTCTTCTCACGGAGGACCTCCTCGCTGAACGGATGCGCCGCGCCGCCCGCCGGCCGGTAGAGCAGCTCGGCCAGGTTGCCGTCGGAGCGGATGAAGGTCGAGAGCAGGCCGCGATCGCCGGTGGCGCGCCGCACCACCGCCGCCCCGGCGGCGTCGCCGAAGAGGATGGCGGTCGAGCGGTCGGTCATGTCGGTGATCGTCGTGAGCATCTCGGCGCCGACCACCAGGACGTTCTCGCTCTGCCCCGAGGCGATGAACCCCTCGGCGATGGTAAGCCCGTACACGAACCCCGGGCAGGCGCTCGAGATGTCGAAGGCGGCGGCGCGCCTGGCGCCGAGCAGCGCCTGCAGGTCGCAGGCCGTCGACGGAAGGAGGCGGTCCGGGGTCGCGGTGGCGAGGACGATGGCGCCGAGGTCGTCGGGCGTGAGCCCGGCCCTGGCGAGCGCCTTGACGCTCGCCTCGTGGGCGAGGCCGGCGACGGTCATCCCGGGGTCGGCGTGGTGGCGCTCCCGGATCCCGGTCCGCTCGACGATCCACTGGTCGGAGGTGTCGAGGGTCTTCTCGAAATCGGCGTTGGTGACGACGCGCGGGGGGACCGCGGTGCCGAGCCCCGCCACGTACGCGATGGGCCGGCGGATCATGCGGCGGGCGCGGGCTCGCGGCGGGCGAATTCCTCGCCGATGTGGCGGCTCAGGTTCGTCTCGACCGATTGGACCGCGACACGGATGGCGTTCTTGATGGCGGTGGCGCCGGAGGATCCGTGGCAGATGATGGACACGCCCTTCACGCCGAGCAGCGGCGCGCCGCCGTACTCGGCGTAATCGAGCTGCCGGAAGACCTTCTGGATGTCCTCGCGCTCGAGGACGCCGGGCGCCCCGCGCTTGACCAGCCGGATGATGAGGCGCGCGACCGACTCGTAGAACTTGAGGACGATGTTGCCGACGAAGCCGTCGCAGACCACGACGTCCACCGCGCCGAACTTCTGGTGGCCGGCCAGGATGTCGCGCCCTTCGATGTTGCCGAGGTAGCGGATGCCGGGGGTCTGCTTGAGGAGCTGGTGCGCCTCGCGGACCGCGGCGTTCCCCTTCTCGTCCTCCTCGCCCACGTTGAGGAGGCCGATCGCCGGCTCGGGCCGGCGGAGGATGTCACGCATGTACACGGTGCCGAGGCGGGCGAAGCCCACGAGCTCCGCGGCGGAGCAGTCGACGTTGGCGCCGCCGTCGAGGACCAGCACCGACCCGTCGGCGGTGGGGAACGGCGTCGCCACCGAGGCCCGCTTGACCCCGTCGTGGAGCCCGAGCATCAGCGTGGACGCCGCGAGGACCGCGCCGGTGTTGCCGGCGGACACGTACGCGTCGGACTTGCCCTCCTTCTGGAGGGCGAGGCCGACGACCAGGCTCGA
>CAMLHU010000002.1 GCA_946479825.1 uncultured Gemmatimonadota bacterium | reverse complement strand
GTGATGCGGGAATTGCGAAGGCGTGCGGCGTCGGCGGCGCTGAAGATCCAGTCCTCACGACGATGACGCCGGACGTCGGCTGGCGTCCACACCGCGCGCATCAGACCAGCAGCAGAGTGTTCGTTGGTGCCCAGCAGCAGGTGGCCGATCTCGTGTGCGATGGCGCGCCCCATGAGCAACGACGGTCGCTCGCCGGCGAGATCGGCGAGCCGGATGATGCGATCGCTGAAGACGGTAGCGAGCACACCGATGCCGGGGTCGCCGGATGCGGATGCCGGGGTGATCAGGGAGTAACCGAGCTGCTGCTGCGTTCCGGCAGGCGTCGGCGGACCGGGCGTAATCCGCATCAGCAGCTCGCCGGGGCCGACGGGGGAGCCGCAGTCCGGTGCCGGCGGGGTCCCGGCGTTCGAGCAATCGACCCAGCGGGTGGTGACCTCCGCGGCGATCCGGCGGCCAGTGTCGCTCACGGCGACGGCGATGTCGTAATGGAGGGCGTCGTGGCGGGCCTGGATGGTGTCGGCCCGGACGGCGAGGGGATCCTGCGCGAGCAGCGCGAGGGCGAGCAGCATAGGGCAAATGTCGCCCGCCCACGCGCGGGGTGGTAGTCCGCGGGCCGTGCCGGCGCCTAGCGCGTGCCGGCGGCCAGCGCCTCCAGCGCCGCCTCGTCCCCCCGTTCGAACGCCGCCTCGGCGGCGAGGCTCTCGCCGTCGCGGAAGATCGTGGCGATGGCCGCCACCTTCCCGCGCCGGTAGTAGGCCACCAGGCAGTCCCGTCCGGCCGGGTCGCCGTGGACCACCACCCGGTCGCACCCCGCCGTATTCCCCACCATCGCGATCGGCACGTCGTAGTGCTGGCTCCAGAAGAACGGCACGGCCGTGAATCGTTCGCCCGCCCCGAGGAGGTTGCGGGCGGCCGTCTGGCCCATCCGTTCCGCCACCACCCAGTGCTCGATGCGCACCCGCTCGCCTGAGCGGGGATCGGGCCAGCGGGCGACGTCGCCGGCCGCGAAGATCCCCGGGGCGCTGGTCTCGAGCTGCTCGTTGACGACGATGCCGTTGTCCACCGTGAGGCCCGCCGCCTGCGCGAGCGCGACGGCCGGCCGTACGCCCACGCCCGCGATGACGAGGTCGGCGGGCAGCTCCGCACCGCTCCCGAGCCGGACGCCCGTCGCGGTCACGGCCTGGACCGTTTCGCGCAGATGGAACGTCACGCCGTGATCCTCGTGGATCTGGCGGACGAACCCACCGAGTTCGCTCCCAAGCTGGAGCTGGAGCGGGCGCGACTCGGGGGCGACGACCGCGACCTCGAGCCCGCGGGCGCGCAGGGCCGCGGCGGCTTCGAGCCCGATGAAGCCGGCGCCGATGATCACGGCGCGCCGGGCCGACTTTGCTGTCGCGATGATGGCGCGGCTGTCGGCGAGACTCCGGAGGGTGTGGACGTGCGGAAGGTCGATCCCGGGAACGGGGAGCCGGATCGGCTCGGCCCCGGTGGCGATCAGCAGGCGGTCGAACGCGACCTTCGACCCGTCGGCCAGGACGACGTGCCGCGCCTTCGCATCGACGGCGGCGACCCGCGCGTTGAGCCGACGCCCGATCCGCTGCGCCTCGAACCAGTCGTCGCCGAACAGGGGGATCCACTCCTCGGGCGCCGTCCCGGCCAGATAGTCCTTGGACAGGTTGGGCCGGTCCACCGGGCCGTCGGGTCCCGCCTCCAGCAGGGTGACCGATCCCCCATAGCCCTCGCGCCGGAGCGCCTCGACCGCCGCCGCGCCCGTGGCTCCGCCACCGACGACCACGATGGACGCCGGGTCGGAGCCTTTCGGGCGCTGCCGGGCGGGTGCCGCGGGCGCCTTTCGGGTGACGCGGACCTGGTCCCCACGGAGCTCGACCTCCCAGCGGTCCACCGGCCGGAGCGCGGGCGCGCCGAGCGCCTCGCCGGTCTTCAGGCTGAAGCAGGCGTGGTGCCAGGGACAGCGTACGGTCTCGCCAACGACGAGCCCCTCGCCGAGCGGTCCGCCGTAGTGGGTGCAGGTGGCGCCGATGGCGTACACCGACCGGCCGAAGCGCGACAGCAGCACCGCTTCGTCGCCCACGTGGCCCTGCAGGGTGCCGTTGTCGGGAATGTCCGCCAGGGCCACGCCGGCGGAGAGATCGGACCCGGAGGGCGGTGTGGAGTGATCGGTCATCGGCCGTCCTGAGGGTGGCACCGCCGGAGAACGTCGCCCGTGCTCCGGTGAGGCCGGTGGGTGGCCCCGCGGCGGGACGCCGCGGGGCCGGCTGAACTCAGTATCCCAGGTCCTTCTGCAGCTGCTGTGCGGCGATCATGTGCCCCTGGAACGCGGGTGCCACCCGCTCCACGAACGCCTTGAGTTCGGCGTTCTGGATCGCCGGAAGGAGCGTCTTGGTGACCGCATCGATGACGGCCGCATGGAATTCGACCTCGTGCTGCAGGTACGCCTTGTCGAACTCCGCGCCCTTCTTGCTCCGGAGCAGCTTCATCACCGCGGCCTGGTCGGCCGCGCTCTTGTCACCGGCCGGCGGCGTCGGGGTGACGCCGAGCTTCTTGGCGAGATCCCGTCCCTGCTGGCGGACGGTGGCGTGGTCGTGGGCGAACTGCGCGCCGAGGGCGCGGACCCGCTTGTCGTGGCCCATCTTGGCGGCGAGGTCACCGGTCTCGATGTCGGCCGTGTTGGCGGCATCAAAGATAGCGACGATGGTCGCGTCATCGAGCGCGGCGGGTGCGCGATGGACCGGGCGCACCGCGGTGGGCGCGTACGCCGCCAGTGCCACGACGGCGGCGAGGGGGAGGAACCAGCGCTTCATACCTACCTCCGGAACGGGGTTGGGGTTGAGGATCGGCCTTGCGGTTTCCTGGGCCGGACCCGAAGTTACCACAATACACCAATTACACAAGGGTTTACTTGTGTAATTGACATAACTCAATTGCTATTATAGGTTTATGGCATGGCCAGTACCGTCTGGAATGAGCGATTTCTGCAAACGAGCCGCGGGAGGATTGTCGACCTGCTGCGGCGTGAGCCGCGAACGGCGGAGGCGCTAGCCCGCGCGATCGGGCTCACGGCCAACGCCGTGCGAGGCCACCTCGCGCCCCTCGAACGCGACGGGATGGTCGAGTCTGACGAGTTGCGGCGCGGGGTGGGAAAGCCGGCTCGCATCTACCGCCTGACGGCGGCGGCGGAGGCGCAGTTCTCGAAGGCCTACGCGCCGGTGCTGCGGAGCCTGCTGGATGAGCTCGCCGCGCGCCTCGACCCCGGCCAGCTCGACGAGCTGCTCCGCGCCGCCGGGCGGCGGCTGGGGCCCCGCAGTGGGCCGGCGGCGGGGGCGTCGGACGAGCAATGCATCGCAGCCGCGTCGGCGGCCCTCGCCGAGCTGGGCGGTGTCGTCGCGTCGGTGGCCACGGACGGAACCATCACGATCGACGGCCTGGCGTGCCCCCTGGCAGAGGTGACGTCATCGCATCACGCCATGTGCCACGGCATCGAAGCGCTCTTGTCGGGAGCGACAGGGCGGCGCGTCACCGAAAAGTGCGACCACGCCGGCGGCCGGGCCCGCTGCCGGTTCGAGATGGAGCAGTAGGGCGGCCAGCGTCCGCCGCACGCACCTGCCCGGAACGACGAACCCCCGCGAGGCCTCGCGGGGGTTCGTGCGTTCGGGGGCGACCGGGCCGGCGCGGGCGGTCAGCTCAAGGCGGCCCATTCCTCCAGTGCCTGGTCGAGTTCCGCCTTCCGGGCCGTGAGGTCGGCGGTCAGGCGCGCCGCCTCGGCGGCCCCACCTTTTCCCTGATACAGCGCCGGGTCGGCCAACCGGGCCTCGAGCGCGCGCACCTGGGCCTCGAGCTCGTGGACCCGCGCCTCGGCGGCCTCGCGGCGGCGCCCGGCGCTGCGGGCCTCGGACTGGCGGGCCTTGCGCTCCTCCACCTCCGCCGGCCGGCCCTTCGGCTTCCGTGCATCGGCCTTCCGCTCTTCCGCGGCCCGGGCGCGCGCCGCCTTTTCGCGCGCGGCGCGGAACGCCTCCCATTCGTCGAACGTGCCCTCGACGTCGTCGATCCGCTGGTCGCCCAGCGCCCAGACGCGGGTCACGAGGTTCCGGAGCAGGGCGCGGTCGTGGCTCACCAGGATGATGGTGCCGTCGTACTCGCTCAGGCTCTCCTCGAGGGCCTCGATGGATTCGACGTCGAGGTGGTTGGTCGGCTCGTCGAAGACGAGGAGGTTGGCCTCCTCGAGCGCCATCATCGCGAGCGCGACCCGCGCCTTTTCGCCGCCGGAGAGCGAGCCGGCCACCCGGAGGACCGTATCGCCCGAGAAGCCGAACAGGCCCAGGTGGCTTTGCACCGCGCCGCGCGGCCACTTGGGGCGGAGGTCGGCGATGATGTCGAAGATCGTCCGGTCGGGCGGCACCTGGGCCAGGTCCTGCCGGTAGTATCCGACGACCGTGCCGTCCCCGACCTTGACGGTGCCGGCCTCGGGGGGCCGTTCGCCGAGCAGGGTCTTGAGCAGGGTGGACTTCCCCGCCCCGTTCGGGCCGACCAGGCCGATCACGTCGCCGCGCCGCACCCGGGCCGAGAACCCCTCGAGCAGCACCCGATCGCCGACGGCGACGGTCACGTCCTCGGCGACGAGCACCTGGTCCCCGCCGCGCGCGGCGGGGGCGAAGGTGAACGGGCTCACCCCCGCTTCGCCCGGCGGGAGCTCGAGCCGGGGGATGTTGGCCAGGCGCCGGCGGCGGCCGCGCGCGTTGGTGGCGTTGAACCCGGCGATGTTCCGCCGGATGTAGTCCTCCTCCCGCGCGATGGCCGAGGCCTGCTTCTCGTAGGCGCGCACCGCGGCGAGCCGGCGCTCGTTCCGGACCTGCACGAAGGTGCTGTAGCTCCCCGTATAGGCCGTGGCGGTGCCGGCCTCGAGGTGCAGGATGTGGTCGGCCACCCGCTCCAGAAAGTCGCGGTCGTGGGTGACGAGCAGCACCGTCTCGTCCACGCTCCGCAGGTACCCCTCGAGCCACGTGGTGGTGTCGAGGTCGAGGTGGTTGGTCGGCTCGTCGAGGAGCAGCAGGTCGGCGGGCTCCACCAGCTGGCGGGCGAGCGCCAGCCGGCCCCGCTCGCCGCCGCTCAGCACGTGGACCGGCGTGACGCGCGCCGCCTCGGGATCGAAGCCCAGGCCCTGCAGCACCGCGTCCACCCGGGCGTGGGCCTGGTACCCGCCCTGGTGCTCGAAGCGCTCGAGGTCGTCGGCGTAGCGTTGCAGGATCTCCGGGGTGCAGGCGTCGCCCAGTTCGGCGAGCCGCTCGCCCTGGGCCTGGATGTCGCGCTCGAGGGCGAAGAGGTCGGCGTACGAGAGCGCCGCGGCGTCCCACACCGTCTCGGCGCCGGCGAAGTGGCGGTGCTGGTCGAGCAGGGCGATGCGGAGCCCGCTCTCCCGGGACACGCTGCCGGCCGTGGGGCCGAGCTCGCCCGTGACGAGGTTGAAGAGGGTGGTCTTGCCGCTGCCGTTCCGGCCGACCACGCCCCACTTCTCGCCGCGCTCGACGGTGAAGGTGACGTCCGACAGGAGCGTGGTGGCCGCGTAGCGCACCGCGACGCCGCCGATCGAGAGCTGGCTCATCTCACTTCCCCGTCCATTGCCGCCATTCCGTTTCCGCCTTGCCGACCGTGAGCCGCTGCTGCCACCGCACCAGCGGCGTCACCAGCAGCCGCGGCTCGTCGGCCAGCCGCTCGAGCCACCGCTCGTCCGAGAGCGCCGCCGCGCCGAGCCCCAGCTCGGCGAAGCGCTTCGAGGTCCGGTCCACCAGCGCGCCCACGCCGAATCTCTGGGCAAAGCGCCGCAACTCGCCGGGCGACGCGGCGCGCTCGTCGAGGTCCACGAAGTGGACCCTGATCCGGCGTTCCGCGAAGAAGCGGAGCGCCGCGCGCGTGTCGGCGCTCTTCTTCGTGCCGAAGACCTGGACGTCCATGGGGCGGGAAGATAGCGGGGTCGTCGCCTGCCGCCTCCCACCTGCCCCTCGGCCGCCGCTACCTTCCACCATGCCTTCGCTCGCCACCACCATCCAGCGGTTCGAGACCGTGGACCGGACCACCCGGCTCGAGCTGCTGCTCGACTACGCCAACAAGCTCCCCGACCTGCCCGAGCGCTATCACGCGGCGCGGGAGGCCGGCGCGGGCCGGGTGCACGAATGCCAGACGCCGGTGTTCCTGTGGCTGGAGCGGGAGGACGGGACGCTGCGGCTGTACGCGGACGTGGCGCGCGAGTCGCCCACGGTGCGGGGGTTCGTGGCGCTGCTCAAGCGGCAGGTGGACGGAGCCACGCCGGCGGAGGTGCAGGCGATCCCCGACGACCTCCTCGACCGCCTCAAGCTGACCGAGGCGCTCGGCATGACCCGGATGCAGGGGCTCACGGCCGTGCTTGGCCGGGTGAAGCGGCTCGCGCGGGAGCTCCCCGCGAATTAAGGGCGCTCGACCGGGACGCCGACGGCGTTCCCCCATTCGGTCCAGGAACCGTCGTAGTTCCGGACCGACGGGTAGCCGAGCAGGTAGGAGAGGACGAACCAGGGGTGGGACGACCGCTCGCCGATGCGGCAGTACGCCACCACGTCGGCGTCGGGCGAGAGGCCCTGCTCGCGCTGGTAGAGATCGCGGAGCTCTGTGGCCGGGCGGAACGTGCCGGTGGCCGGATCCACCGCGCGCGCCCACGGGACGTTCCGCGCGCCGGGGATGTGACCGCCGCGCACCGCGCCCTCGTTCGGGTAGTCGGGCATGTGCAGCCGCTCGCCCCGGTACTCCTCTGGGCTCCTGACGTCCACCAGCGCCCGGCCGGCGCGGACATGGGCCAGGACGTCGTCGCGGAAGGCGCGGATCTTCCGGTCGTCACGCGGGCCCACCACGACGTTCCCGGCCGGCCAGGACGGACGCTCGGTGACGAGCGGACGTCCCTCCGCGGCCCAGCGGGCGCGCCCGCCGGCGAGGATCCGCAGCCGCTCCATACCGAAGAGCCGCAGCACCCAGAACGCGTAGGTGGCCCACCAGTTGTTCTTGTCGCCATAGAGGACGATCGTGGTCGTCGCGTTGACCCCGGCCTTCCGAAGGAAGGCCTGAAGCCGCGCCTGGTCGACGTAGTCCCGGACCACCGGGTCGTTGAGATCGGTGAGCCAGTCGAGCTTCACGGCGCCGGGGATATGGCCGGTGTCGTAGAGCAGGAGATCTTCGTTCGACTCGATCAGGCGGACATCGGGATCGCGCAGGTGGTCGGCCACCCAGGCCGTATCGACCAGGACTTCGGGGTGGGCGTAGCCACGCGCGGGGATGGGCATCGGGGTCGGGGCAGACATCAGGCGAACTCGCAGAATGCGGGAGTGAAGAATTACGAGTTGTTCAGTCGGAATGTCAAGAATCCCCGGTAAATGCAGGGTTAAGTCCGGGCCCGGGCTCGACATCGCGCGATCGGGATCGGCGGGCTAGATTAGACCTTCCCCCGGCACGTGAACTGCCCGGGGTCGCTCGACCCCGAGCGGACCGATCCGCTTTCCCGAGGAGGACGCAGCAGAGTGTCGGCCCCGGCAGTGCTGATCCGCAGCTGGCTCCGGCTGGACCGCCGGACCCCGGCGTTCTCGCCGCTTGATCGCCTCACGCTGCTCTACGTCGCCTGCACCACCGGCATCCTCCTCGCGCACCTCGCGGGGTGGCGGCAGGAGCGTCCCACGCCCCTCGAGGCGGGGTGGCTCCTCTGCGCCAATACGCTGCTCTTCCTGGCCGTGCTGGCCGCGCCCCGCGCGCGGGCCACGCGCCGGCATTCGTTCCTCGCCGAGTGGTACGTCCCGTTCGTCATCACCGGGCTCTACGCCGCGGTCGGGCTCCTCAACGCGCCGCACCAGCTCGCCGCCGACACGTCGTTCGACCTGATGGTCCAGCGCTGGGAGCTCGCGGTCTTCGGCCAGCAGGTGGCGTACGCCTGGGGCCGGACCATGCCGAGCGTGCTGCTCTCGTGGGTGCTGGGGCTCTGCTATCTCTCGTTCTACTTCGTGGTGATCATCGGGCCGGCGGTGCTCTGGGCCATCGGCCGGCGGGCGGCCGCCCGCCAGGCCATCTACGCGGTGACGCTCACGTTCTTCGCCTGCTACCTCGTCTTCCTCCTCTTCCCGGTGGCCGGGCCGCCGTACTTCTGGCCGTGGCCCGCGGGACCGGGCGCCGAGGTGTGGCCGGTGCGGGTGGCGCGGCACGTGATCGAAGGGGGCGACTCGTGGGGCACCGCCTTCCCGTCGAGCCACGTGGCCGCGGCGGTGACGGCGGCGATCTTCGCCTTCCGCGGCTGGCGCCCCCTCGGCTGGATCCTGATGGTCCCGGCCCTCGGCATCGTCGCCGCCGTGGTGTACCTGCAGATCCACTACGGCGTGGACGCCATCGCCGGGCTCGGCGTGGCGGGCGTGGTGGCGGTGGCGACGCCGTACCTGTGCCCCGCGTGCGAGCCGCGCGGGCGCGCGGAACTGGCCGAACTCGAGGAGTTGGAGCAGGCCCAGGCCGCCTGAGCGCTGCTCCCAATGCGCCGACGCGCCCCGTGACCTGATCGGGTCACGGGGCGTCTTCTTTGGTGCGCTGGCGTGGAGAGAATGACTCTCAAGTAATTATTGACATTGAAAATTACCCGACTAATCTGCTCCCCAATCGAAGGTCCTCCATCACCCACGCCAGGGATCCGTCGTGTTCCGTTTCTGCCGCCCGCTTCGCCTCGCCGTCGTGGCCAGCACGATCGCGGCAATCGCCGCCCCGCTCTCCGCCCAGGATCCCTTCGAACTGGAGGTGTACTCGGGCCGGGCCGCGCCGGCAGGGGCGTGGGAGGCCGAAGCGCGGCTCGCCTACTCCGCCCGCGGCACCACCACGCCCGACGGTGCCGTCCAACCCACTGACCGCGCCGCACACCTGACCCTCGAGGGCACGCACGGGCTCGGCCAGGGAGTGGAGGTCGCCGCCTACGGACTGTTCGCGCGCCAGCCGGCCACCTCCCCGGAATTTGCGGGATGGCGGCTGCGTCTTCTGGGCGCCGCGCCCGCCACCTGGCACCTCCCGGTCAACCTCGGCCTGAACGTCGAGCTCGGCCATACCGCCGCCGGGTTCGACGAGCACGCGTTTGCGATCGAGGCGACACCGGCGGTCTGGCACCGCTTTGGCCGGCTGGAGGTGCGACAGAACGCACGCTTTGAGCGGGGGCTCGGCGCAGGGGCCGACGCGGAATGGGAGTTCGAGCCGAGCGCGCGCGCGGCGCTCTCCGTGTCGCCGGCCGTCCAGCTGTCGATGGACTATTTCAGCGCGCTCGGCGCGTTCGGCGAGTGGGCACCCACGGGCGCGCAGATCCACCAGCTCATGCCCGGAGCGACCCTCCGTCTCGGGGACGACATCGAGCTCAAGGCGGGGATCGGATTCGGCCTGACCGCCGCAGGCGACCGCACCACGTTGCTGACCACGATCGAGATCCCGCTCGCCGGCAACTAAGAAATGTTCCGGCATGCTTCAACGGCGGTTCACCGCGTCGGCGCTACTGTTGTGGCCGAAGTCCGCCGCCACCTACAACCGTCGTCGCAGAGGAGGACCGTATGAAGCTCGCCACCACCACCCCAACCCTGGCCTCGGTCGTGAAGGACGACTTCGATCGTCTGGTCGACCGGATGTTCAGTGCGCCGCTCTTCGGGATGCCGACCGCCGAGTCGGTGACCGGGTGGACGCCGAACCTCGACTTTTCCGAGACGGACAAGGAGTACGTCGTCCGGGTCGAGGCGTGCGGGGTCCCGAAGGACGACATCGACGTGAACCTCGAGGGGCAGGTGCTCACCGTGTCGGGACGCCGGCACTTCGAGCACGAGGAGAAGTCGGAGGAGTTCTTCTGGCGGGAGCGGGAGTCGGGCCGGTTCGTCCGGAGCGTCCGCCTGCCCTCGGCCGTGAAGACGGAGAACGTCGAGGCGCGCTGCGCCGACGGGCTCATCACCATCCGCATCCCGAAGGCGGAGACGGCGGTCAAGAGCCGCATCATGGTGAAGTAGGCTCGCCCACCGGGTGATGACCTGAGGGCGGTCGGTGCCGCGCACGGCGCCGGCCGCCCGTCGCGTTCCGGAAAGGTCAGCGGCGGCCGGCGTGCAGGAGGCGGCGGAGGGCGGGGAGCGGGCGGGCGTTCGCGACCCGGTCGGCCGACAGCCATCCCCGCCGGGCCTGGTCCACGCCCCAGCGCATCAGGTCCAGGTCCCCGGCCGAATGCGCGTCGGTCGAGATCGTGAACGTGGCGCCGAGGTCCGCCGCGAGGCGGCAGGCGGCGTCGTCCAGGTCGAGGCGCTCGGGCTGGGCGTTCACCTCGAGCATCACGCCGTGTTCCACCGCGGCGCGGACGACCTGCCGAAGGTCGAACGCCGCCGGCGGCCGCCGCCCGATCAGCCGGCCCGTCGGATGGGCCAGGACGTCCACCGAGGCGTGGCGCAGCGCGCGGACGACCCGCCGGGTCTGCTCGCGCGCCGGCAGGTCGAGCCGGGAATGCAGTGACACCAGGACGATGTCGAGCTCCGCCAGCGTGTCGTCGTCGAGGTCGAGCGAGCCGTCCGCCAGGATGTCCACTTCGGCGCCCTTGAGGATCGAGAAGCCCCGGAAGGACGCGTTGAGCCGGTCGATCCGGCGCCACTGGCGGCGGAACCCCGCCCGGTCGAGTCCTCCGGCGACCCGGACCGCCGGCGAGTGGTCGGTCACCGCCATGTACGCGTAGCCCCGTGCCCTGGCCGCCTCCGCCATCGCCTCGAGCGAGTCGCGGCCGTCGCTCGCCGTAGTGTGCATCTGCAGGTCGCCGCGGAGGTCCTCGAGCCGCACGAGCCTCGGCAACGTGCCCGCCAGGGCGGCCTCGATCTCGCCCTGGTCCTCGCGCAGCTCGGGCGGGATGAGCGGCAGCCCCACGGCACGCGCCACCTCGGTCTCGGTCCGCCCCGCGATCCGCCTGGCCCCCCGGAAGACGCCGTACTCGTTGACCTTGAGCCCCATCTCCTGCGCGCGGCGGCGGACGGCCACGTTGTGGGCCTTGGAGCCGGTGAAGTAGTAGAGGCCCGCGCCGTAGCTCGCCCCGTCGAGGACCCGCAGGTCCACCTGCAGTCCCGAGCGCAGGCGGATGGCGGCGCGGGTGGGCCCCGCGGCCAGGACCTCCGCGGCGCCGGGATAGGCGGTGAAGCGGTCCACCACGCGCGCGGCGTCGGTCGCGATGACGAGGATGTCGAGGTCCCCGACCGTCTCACGGCATCGGCGGTAGCTGCCGGCCAGCTCGGCGCGGTCGACGCCACGCACGCGACGCAGGTACGTGAGCAGCGATTCGCCGTACTGCGCCGCGACCGCGCGCAACACCCGCGGCGCCCCGGCCGGCCGCGCGGCCAGGGCCTGCCGCAACTTCTCTTCGCTCCGGATCCCGAACCCCTTGAGCCGGCGCACGCGTCCCTTGGCGATGGCGGCGGCGAGATCCTCGAGCGTCCGCACCCGGAGCCGGCGATGGAGCTCACGCACTCGCTTCGGGCCCAAGCCCTGCACCTGGAGCAGCGCGGCGAGACCCGCGGGGACCTTGCGCTCGAGCGCGGCCAGCGCCCGGAGACGGCCGGTCGTCGCCGCCTCGTGGATCTTGCCCGCCAGGTCCTCGCCGATGCCGGGCAGCGCATCGAGCTCGGCCTCGGCGATGCCCGCCGCAGGGCGCGGGAGCTCTTCCACCACCCTCGCCGCATTGCGATATGCCCGGATGCGGAACGGATTGGCGCCGGAAAGGTCGAGCAGGTCGGCGGTCTCGCGGAGAAGCCGGGCGACCTCGGCGTTCTCGACGGCGGCAGGGGGAAGGTCAACGTCCCCCGGCGTGGTTTGCCACGACGGGGGACGTGAGGGAGAAACTTGATTCCGGCGGCTGACTTCGGTGAACCCGATCAAGAGTCACCTAGAACGTTCGCGGATCCGGATCGCCGGGTGTCTCACTCGACCCCGAAGGGTCTCGTTTGCGGCCGGCAACGCCGGTCCTCAGACCGTCGGCGGCTGGTACCCGCCGGCCCCTCTCCCAGGGGGCGTCCCGCACGGCCCTTCTCTCGAAGGACCGCGCGAATGATACGACCGCCGCCCTGAAGGGCCGGTGAATGCGGGGTGAGACTCCATTCACGCCCGGGGCTCAGAGCGTGGCGAGGTCGATCACGAACCGGTACCGCACGTCGCCCTTGACGGTCCGCTCGTAGGCCTCGTTCACCTGCGTGATCGGCACGACCTCGACGTCGGCGCCGATCTTCCGCTCGGCGCAGAAGTCGAGCATCTCCTGGGTCTCGCGGATCCCGCCGATGGACGACCCCATCAACCGGCGCCGGTTGTGGATCAGGTTGAACGCGGCCACCTCGGCCGGGCGGTCGGGGATCCCCACCAGCACCATCGCGCCGTCACGCCGCAGGAGCTGGAGGTACGCGTTGAGGTCGTGCGCCGCGGAGACCGTGTCGAGGATCAGGTCGAAGCGGTCGCGGTGCGGCCCGAACGCCTTCGGATCCCGGGTGGCCACGAAGCCGTGGGCGCCGAGCCGCCGGGCGTCGACCTCCTTGGCCGGCGACGTGCTGAACACGGTCACCTCGGCGCCCATCGCGGCGGCGAGCTTGACGCCCATATGCCCGAGCCCGCCCAGGCCCACCACGCCCACCCGCTGTCCCGCCGCGACCCCGAGGTGCCGAAGCGGCGAATAGGTGGTGATCCCGGCGCAGAGCAGCGGCGCCACGGTCTCGAGCGGGAGCGTCGGCGCCACCCGGAGCACGTACGCCTCGTCCACCACGATGGCGGAGGAGTACCCGCCGAACGTCGGTGTCCGGCCGTCCTGTTCGGTGCTGTTATACGTGAACGAGACGCGCCCCTCGCAATGCTGCTCGAGTCCGTCGCGACAGCTGGCGCAGGTCCGGCACGAGTCCACGAAGCATCCGACGCCGGCCAGGTCGCCTGCGGCGAAGCCCTTCACCGCCGCCCCGACGCGCGTCACCCGGCCGACGATCTCGTGGCCCGGCACCATCGGGAAGCGCGCCGGTCCCCACTCCCCGCGGGCCTGGTGGATGTCGGAGTGGCAAATGCCGCAGTAGAGGATCTCGATCTGCACGTCGTGCGCGCCGGGGTCGCGGCGCTCGAAGCTGAACGGGGCGAGCGGCGCCTTGGCGGCGCTCGCAGCGTACCCGCGGGCTGGGATCATCGTCGTGTCACCTTGGTTCAGGTTGCGGGTCCGGCCGGCCGCGTGACCCGCCAGGCCAGGACGACCGCACCGAGGAGGAGCGCCGAGGCCACCAGGAACGGCGCGCCGGGAAGCTGCCACGGCGCGTCAGGCGCGATGGCCCGCGCGAAGATCATCGTAAAGAGCCCCGGCCCGATGAGGCCGGCGACGCCCATCAGGCTGGTGTTGGCCCCCTGCAGCTCGCCCTGCGAGGAGGCCCCGACCCGCCGGGTCATCAGCCCCTGGGCCGACGGGCCGTAGAACCCCTGGATCGCGAGCACCGGCACGCCGACCAGGAACGCGGGCCCGGTGGCCGCGAGGCCGAACACCGCCATCCCGGCGACGCCGCACGCAAGCCCGATGAGGAGCGCCCGCCGCTCGCCGATCCGCGGCACCACCCGCCGGACCAGGCCGCCCTGGACGATGGCGCTGCAGAGCCCGACCACCGCGAGGGTGAGCCCGACGGTCCGCTCGTTCCACTGGTAGCGGAAACCCGCGTAGAGCACGAAGACGCTCTGCAGCACCTGGTGCGCCAGGTAGTACAGGAATCCGACCCCGGCGAGGCCGAGAAGTTCCGCGTGCGAGCGCAGCAGGCGCAGCGAGCCGACCGGATTGGCCCGCTTCCACGAGAACGGCTTCCGCTGGTCCCGTGGGAGCGACTCGGGGAGGATGAAGAGCCCGTACATCGCGTTCACGAGGGTGAGGGCGGCGGCGACCCAGAACGGGAGGCGGGGACTGAGCTGGCCCAGCACCCCGCCGACGGCGGGTCCGAGGACGAACCCGAGCCCCCACGCCGCCCCCACCATCCCGAACCCGGCCGCCCGCCGCTCCGGAGGCGTCACGTCGGCGATGTACGCCCCGGCGGTCGAGAAGCTGGCACCGGTGATGCCCGAGATGACCCGGCCGACGAAGAGCCAGCTGATCGTCGGCGCCACGGCCATCAGGATGTAGTCGAAGCCCAGGCCGAAATTGGAGAGCAGGATGACGGGGCGGCGGCCGAACCGGTCGGAGATGCTGCCGAGGAGCGGCGAGCAGACGAACTGCATCAGCGCCCACACCGTGCCGAAGACCCCGAACACCTCGGCGGCCCGGGCGGTGTCGCCGTGCAGGAAGTCCTCGACCAGCTTCGGCAGCACGGGCAGGATGATGCCCAGCGCGAGCACGTCGAGGATGACGGTGACGAAGATGAACGTGACGGCGGCCCGGCGGGCGCCGTCGGCCGGTCCGGCCGGCGTCGGCTCGCTCACCCGGCGTCCGGCGACGGCGGCACGTACGCCAGGAGCCCGCCGAGGAGGATCACGGCGGTCATGATCCCGACCTCCCAGGCCACGGAGCGGCCCAGTCGGCTGACGGCGGCGCCTTCGCGCGCACGGGGGACGAGCACATAGCGGTTATACGCCCCGAACAGCACCAGGATCCCGACGCCGCCCAGCTTGGCGAGCGCGAGGGCGCCGTATGCGGTATGAAAGGCGTCGGCGGGATGAGGCAGGAACAGGAGGGCAGCGGCCACGCCCGACGCGGTCACCACCAGCACCGACGCGAGTGCCACTGCCGAGACCCGCTCCACCGCGCCGGGATATTCGGGCGTCGAGCGGTCGGCGAGGAGCAGGAACAGCAGGCCCCCGAGCCACGCGGCGCCGGCCCAGAGGTGCAGGATCTTGGCCGGGAGCGACCAGGTGGTCGCCTCCGCCGCGGCGTGACCGACCGCCGCGCTCGCGGCGAGCGCCAGGAGCCCGAGAACGGCCGCGCCGGCGGGCCGGCGGAGCGCCACGATCGCCGTGGCCACGACGAGGCCGACGCGGACCAGCTCGATGCGCCCGGCGTCGGTGGCCGTGAGGAGCGGAACGGCGTCGGCGCCGAACGTGTGGTCGAACGACGCGCCGAGGACCCACGCGGCCAGGTGGAGCAGCAGCGCGACGGCCGCGACCCAGAGGGCGCGCACCGCCGCGCGACCCGGCGCTCCGCCGCCCGTCGGCAGCACCCACGCCAGCAGCGCGAGCAACCCGACCCCCGCCATCAGCGCGCCGTCGCCGGCGCCCCGGAGCGTCGCGGCGACGACCGGCGCGCCTGCAAGCGCCGGCCCGAACGTGTCGCTCGACTCGGCGTCGCCCATGTCGGCGGCGCCGGTGTCAGGCCCCTGCGCCGCGGCGACGGCGGTATCCGGGGGGACCTGCGCCGTCAGCGCCGCGGGTCGGGCCAGCGCCGCGACCGCCGCCAGCGCCACGAGGCCGAGCATCCATCGCCGTGTCGCGGTCACGCCCCCTCCTCGCGGACCCACCGCATGAAGATGACGAGCACGACGCCGAACACGATCGGCAACGTGAGGCCGAGCAGCAGCGCGCCGGCGAACGCCTGATCCTGCAGCGCGCTGAGGGCGCTCATCCGCGGGGCCAGTTCGTAGGTCGCGTACTTGGGAAAGGCGCCGAGGAGGAGCCACATCGCGACGTAGATGTGCGGCTGGGTGCCGAGGAAGATGTACACCATCTGGAGCAGCGGCGCGAAGCGGCGGCGCGGCGGGTCGGGCAGCATGATCGGCCACCAGAACGCGACCCCCGAGACGAACCACCCCGCGTCGAGCAGGAACGCGCCCCCCTGCGAGCGCATCAGCGTGTCCACCACCGCCGGAATGTGCGAGACGACCATCACCAGCGCGAAGCCGATCGCGGCCGAGAGCGGCTCGGTGGCTGCGCCGACGAGGACGCGCCCGGCGGGCCGGGCGAGGATGCGCGCCGCGCCGTCGGCCCCGAGCCCGGCCAGCAGGAGCGGCGGGATGACCATCGCGAGTGAGACGAACTGTGCGGCGTGGATCCAGGCGAGATAGCCCGCGCCGAGCGGGCCGATGGGCCAGTCGAGCGTGGCCCAGAGCAGCAGCACGGCGAGCAGGAGCGAGGCGTTCCGCCAGGTGGGACGGGGCGGTGCGCCGGGGGCCCGGCGGACCAGCCGCCAGAACGCCGCCCCGATCACGGCGACGAAGAGCCACACCCCGGGATACGCCTGCCACTCCCCGGTCCACGGGGTCCCCTTGGCGGAGCACCACCACTGGATCCCCGGTCCGGCGACGATCATCGGTCGGCGGGCGGGCCGAGCGCCTCGTCGAGGTGGGCGTAATCCACGACGCGGGCGGTGACCGGCAGCGCGCCGGCCCGGGCGAAGTGCAGCACCAGCGGGAGCGTGTCGCCGGCCGTCAGGGTGACGTGCATCCCGGTGAGCATCACGTGCCGCTCCCGCGGCGCGAACCGGACCGTGGCCCCGGCCGGGATCACCACGGCCCCGGCGGCCGTCATCCCCCCGCCCTGCCCCATCTCGTGGATCATGACGGTGTCAGCCGCCGGTGACGTCACCGACATCAAGGTGTCCGCCGGACCGGAGTTCGTAATGGTGAAGTACGCGCCGCCGGGGCCGCCGATGACCGGCACCGGCGCGACGACCCGCGAGACCGCGATCGGCCCCGTCGAGAAGGTCGGCGCCGGGCGTCCGCAGCCGGCGCACAGGACGAGCGCGAGGAGTGCGGCGGTCAGTCGTGCCATGGGCCGTAGAGGAGGAGGGGGATGTCGTGGGCCCAGTCTTCCTGCCGGGTCCCGAACGGATAGACCACGTGGGCGCTGTCGTCGGCCGAGAACGCCAGCACCTGGGCGGCGTGGCCGACCTCGTACGCGCCGGTGGCCGAGTCGGTCACCGGGCCGCGGATGGCGGTCGGCAGCTCCACCGCCCGCTCGAACCGGGCGACCTGTCCCGTGTCGCCCCGGAGCCCCACGAACGAGGAATCGAACGACGCAAGCCACGCGCGGAGGCGGGGCAGCGAGTCCCGGTCGGGGTCGGTGGTGACGAACACCACCCGGATGTCCCCCCGCTCGCTCGGCGTGAGCCGCGCCATCACCGCCGCGAGGTTGGCCATATGGACCGGACAGACGTCGGGGCAGTTGGTGTAGCCGAAGAAGAGGAACGTGAGGTGGCCGGCGGTCTCGCGGGCGAAGTCGTACGGCCGCCCATCCGTGGCGGTGAGCGTCACGGCCGGCTTCGGGATCGGCTTCGGCAGCACGATCCCGCGATACGGCGAGCGGCCGTCGGCGGCACCCGCCGTCCCCCCGCACGCCGAGAGGGCGACGAGACCCACGGCCACCGCGGCGCGGACCCCGAGGCGGTTCACTTGCCGGCGGGGCGATAGACGAAGCGGAACCACCCGTGCATCGGATGGCCGTCCCCCGACATCGCACGCCAGTTGACCCGGTACGTGCCTGGCGCCACGGAGCCCTCGACCGCCGCGACGAGCGGTGCGTGCTCATCGTCGGCGAGGCTGGGCTTGGCGAGGCGGACCGGGCCCGCCGGTCCGACCAGGGCCACGGACGAGACCGCGGCCTCGGGGCGTTCGCTGAACCAGAGCCGGATGGCCGTCGGCGCGACGGCGACGGTGTCGTTCACCCCCGGCTCGGCCTTGATGAGGCGCAGGTGGAACTCGGCCCGGGGGGCCGCGAAGGCGGCGAGGAGCGGCAGGACGGCCACGAGGGCCGGAAGCAGGCGGAGCGATCGACGGCGCACGACACGATCCTTGCTGGCGGAGCTGGAGACGGGGCCGCCCGCGGCGGCCCGGACGCCCCGTAGAGTAGAACCGGGACGGGCCCGCCGGAAGCTCCCGCGGCGTTAAAGACGAAGGGGCCGCCGTTCGGCGACCCCTTCGTGCCTGTCCCGCCTGGCCGCTACTGCCGGCAGGCGCCGTGCGGGTCGGGCTTCGGGTGGTCCACCACGATCCGGTGGTCGAGGTTGGCCACGTGCTCGGCCAGGTCCTCGATGTAGTTGTCGATCTGCGCCATGTGGGCGTAGTCGATGTACTCCGGCTCGTCGGTCACCTGGTGGTAGTCCGAGTGGAGCCCGGTGGTGAAGAAGATGATCGGGATGCCGTACCGCGCGTACTCGTAGTGGTCGCTGCGGCAATAGATGTTGGCCGGGTGGCCGTCGGCGTCGATCGAGTAGTCGAACTTGAGGTTGTGGTGGTCGGCGGTGTTGACCTTCTCGGCGAGGTCGCCGAGCTCGGTCGAGAGCCGCCGCGAGCCGACCAGCTGGACGTAGCCGGGGCCGCCGTAGATCGGCGCGCCGTCCTTGGTGAAGCCGGTCACGTCCCACGCGTCGCCGCGGCCCACCATGTCCATGTTGAGCTGGGCCACGATCGAGTCGCGCGGCACGGTCGGATGGTCGGTGAAGTAGGCCGAGCCGAGGAGGCCCTTCTCCTCGCCCACGTGCCAGACGAAGAGGATGGAGCGCTTCGGCTTGTGCTTGAGCGACGACATCTTCTCGGCGATCTCGAGCACGCTCACCGTGCCCGACCCGTCGTCGTCGGCGCCGTTGGAGATCGAGTCGAGGCGCTCCGAGCCCGGGTGCGCCTTGCGCCACGCGGCGAGCTGGGCGTTCACCTCGGCCTGCTCCTCCGGCGTCGCCTGCTTCCCGCCCTGGTCGGCGCCGTTGGGCCGGACGATGTGGTTGAAGATCCGGACCGAGTCGTGGTCCACCGGGTGGTCGTTCATCCCGATGTGGTCGTTGTGGCCGCCCAGCGCCACGTACTCACCCTTGAGCTTGGGATCGCTGCCCGGGAGGATCGCGACGACGTTCCGCGCCGGGTACTCCACCGGCGCGACGTTGACCTTGACGTCCACCGCCGCCGTCGCCGTGGCGCCCGGCTTGAGCGAATCGACCGGCTGGCCGAAGACCTTGTCGGCGGCCGACGAGGCGACCACGAAGATCGCCGGGCCGCCGCGCGGCCCGCGCTGCTCCGTGGTGTCGTCCACGAAGGTCGAGGTGCGCCGGAGGAAGGGCATGAACTGGTCGGCGCCGATGAGCACGATCGCCGCGGCGGCCGCGGTGGCCGGGGTGCGGAGCCGGAGGGCCCGCCGGCCGGCGTCCTTCGGCATGGTCACCACGACGAGCTTGCCGCGGGCCTGGTCCGGCGTGAGGGCCGCCGTGTCGCCGGCCTCGCCCCCGTAGATGACGCCCATCGCGGTGTCGGCGAGCGGCGCCTGCGCCTGCACCACCCAGTCGGAGCCGTAGGCCAGCGACCGGCCGCCGACGACCAGCGTCGAGGTCGAGTCCACCCCGCGAGTCTTGAGCGGGATGGTCTGGAAGTACGTGCCGTCGTCGCCGGCCGGCACGAGGCCCATCTTCCGCACCTGACCCTCGATGTACGTCGTGGCCTTGAAGTTCCCGATCTTCCCGGCCTCACGTCCCTGCATCGAGTCGTCGGCGTAGATGTAGAGCCGCGTCATCAGGTCCTTGGCGGTGATGGCCGCCGAGGTCTTCTCGGGCGTGTGCTTGAGGGGGAGCTTGGTCTCGGGCTGGGGGACGATCACCGGGGCCGGGGCGCCGGGGGCCTGGCGGCCCTGCGCGACCAGCAGGCCTGGTACGAAACAGAGCGCCGCGAGGGCGAGCGGACGTTGCAGTCGATGCATGAGATGATGGGGTTGAGGGAGGCGACGCGCGGGCCGATGCCCGGCGCGGACAGCCTATATACGGGCGACCCGGGCCCCGGGTTGCAGCCCCGGCCTGGCCGGCGCCCCGCCGAGCCGGTAACGCTCGGCGGAGCAACGGTTTAGGTCAGCGGCGGAGGTTCACGGACGCCCGCCGGACTGGGGCGGGTGGAGGTCATACTCGTGCGGCGGCTCGGCGCCCTGCAGGTTGCGGACGAAGTAGTCCCAGCGGCGCCGCATCATGTAGTACGCCGCCGTGCCGTAGCCGTGGTGCTGGTTCGGCAGCAGCAGCAGGTCGAAGTCCTTGTTCGCCTTGATGAGCGCGTCCACCACGAGCAGCGTGTTGTACGGCGGCACGTTGTCGTCGAAGGTCCCGTGGGCCAGGAGCAGCTTCCCCTTCAGGTTCTTCGCGATGTTCTGGTTGGCCTGCGCGTCGTAGCTCGACGATCCGTCGGCCAGCCTGGTCTCGAGCCCCTGGTAGCGCTCGCCCCAGTCGTCCTCGTACTCGCGGTTGTCGTGGTTCCCCGATTCCGAGATGCCCACCTTGAAGAAGTCGGGGTAGCGGAACATCGCGTCGGCCGTGGCGAATCCGCCGCCGGAGTGTCCCCAGATCCCGGCGCGGTCGATGTCGATAAAGCGGTACCGGTCGGCCAGCTGCTTCATCCCCGCGACCTGGTCGGGCAGGCCGTTGTCGCCCATGTCACCGTAGTAGGCGTCGTGGAACGCCTTCGAGCGCATCGGCGTCCCCATCGCGTCGAGCTGGATGACCACGAACCCGAGCTCGGCGAGCGCCTGGCAGTCGCCGCGCGCCGCCGAGAACGAGCGCGACCCGACGCTCCCGGTCTGCGGGCCGGGATAGATGTTGTTGATGATCGGGTACTTCCGCGCCGAGTCGAGCGTGGTCGGGAGGTACATCAGCCCGTACAGGTCGGTCTTGCCGTCGCGCGCCTTGACCGTGAACGGCACCGGCGGCTTCCAGCCCGTGGCAAGCAGGCGCGAGATGTCGGCCCTCTCGGGCGTGAGCAGGAGCTTGCCCGCCGACGTCCGCACGACGGTGACCGGCGGCACGTCGGGCCTCGAGTAGCTGTCGAGGAAGTACTTCCCGTCGGGCGAGAGCAGCACCGAGTGGTCGGCGTCCTCCGGCGTGAGGAGCGTCAGGTGCGAGCCGTCGAAGCGGACGCTGTAGAGGTGCCGGAAGTACGGGTCGCCCGGCTCCCGTCCCGCGGCCAGGAACCAGATGGTCCTGGCCTTCTCGTCCACCCTGAGCACCTGCAACACCGGCCAGTCGCCGGTGGTGATCGGGTTCCGAAGCTGGCTGGTGGCCAGGTCGTAGAGGTAGAGCCGGCCCCAGTTCTCGCGCTCCGAGAACCAGATGAAGGCGTTCGATCCCGGCAGGACGTGCCAGTTGACCTTGTCGAACCCGGCCTCGAACTGGGTCGGGCTGGTCTCGTGGTAGATCTCGCGGACGGCGCCGGTGGCCGGGTCGGCCTCGCGCAGCCACTCCTGCTTGTGGTCGCGCGACGTCGAGACGAAGAACAGGCGCGCGCCGTCGGGGCTCCACTCGACGTCGGTCCACCCGCCGTCGCACGAGATGTGGTCGCAGATGGTCGACCGATGCTGGTCGGGCGGCATCTGGAGCCGCACCACCCTGCGGGCACCCACGTCGATCACGACCCGCTGGATGGTGGTGATGACGCTGTCCCCCGGGAGCGGATAGTTCCACGCGTCGAGCCGCGGGTGGCCGACCTGGGTCCACACGAGATACATCTTGCCGACGCCGCGCTCGTCCTGCTGGAACGTGGCGATCCGCTTCGAGTCGGGCGACCAGACCAGGATCGGGCGGTCGCTCCGGATCCACCCGGCGTTGTTGGTGGCGTACCCGAAGTCCTGCGCCCCGTCGGTCGTCAGCTGGGTCTCGGCCCCGGTCGCGAGGTCGCGCACCCAGAGGTTGTCGTCGCGGATGAACGCCGCCTGGCTGCTGTCGGGCGACGTGATGGCGTTCACCAGCCACCGCGGGTCGATCTTCGGCTTCCCGGCGCGGGAGCAGGCGGTCCCCGCGAGGTCGCAGGTCCAGCGGTCCCGGCCGACGCCGAGGGTCATGGACTTGCCGTCGGCCGAGAGATCGATCGACGAGATCGGCAGGTGACCGGCGTCGAAGGTCGTGTCGGCCGCGCGCGACAGCGCCGCCGCGACCTTCCCCTGGTCGAACGCCGGGCGGCGGGTCTTCCGGGCCGGATCGACCACGACGAAGTCGGTGCCGTGCGGCGTGTTGACCCGATAGAGCACCCGGCCGTCGGGCAGCCAAGTCGGCCGCATCGGGACGTTGTCCACCAACTGTACGGTGTTGTAGCCCAGGAACTTCTCGGCGTGAGCGTAGTCCGCCGCGGTCACGGCCGGCTGCTGGGCGGCGAGGACGGCGGGGAGAAGTGGCGCGAACGCCACGGCGAGCAGGCGATTCATCGGTGATCCCGGAGGGTGGGAGGAATGTCCGGCCATACGGACCGGACGGCCTGCAGGTTGCAGCGTCCCCAGATATGTCCTCGAATGTGGTCCACGTCAATCGGGCCCCGGTCCTCACGCTCTGGGCCGCCATCGTCGCCGAGCGGCTCGGCTACGGGCACGCCAGCGCCCTGTCGCTCGGCAAGGCCGTGGCGGGGCTCAACGCCCAGTCCAAGGGCCGGCGGCTCGGCATCTACGGCCCCCCGGCCCGGAAGCCGGCCCGACCGGCGGCCCGCCGGCCCACGGTCGAGCTCATGGGTCGCGCCGTCCCGGTCCGCGGCAGCGGCGCCGGGCTCCGGGCGGTGGCCGGCGGCGCCGCCATCGATCCCGTGAGCGTCGAGCGCTACCTCCACGCTAGGTTCGGCCCGCAGTACGACGCCGCCGCGCGGGCCCTCCGTGCCCTGGCCGGTCGGGTGACACCCCGGGCCCTGGCCCGCTCCGCCTACGAGCTCTATGTCGACTTCCGCCCCGCCGTTCCGGAAGGGCGGGCGGGCTGGGGCGCGCGGGGCGTGCTGGATCTCGGCAAGGTGGGACGACTGGGCGCGCGGCGCTGAACCAACATGCATCCCGCCTGCATCGCGATCCGCCCGCCGCCGACCGAGCGTTCGCTCGATCCTTCGCGGAGGCCGCAGGCGTTCGCTCCCGCGGGGCTGCCCGAGGGTGCAGGCCGCCGCCGTTTCGTCGGGAACCGGACGCAGATATGATACCTGCGTTCAATTCACCGAGTTCAGGAGCGTCTCCTCCCATGCCATTTCGCCTGCTTCTGCCCGCTATGCTCGCGCTGTGGAGTTCGACGGTCGCCCCTTTGCCCGGGGGGCCGCCGGGTCGGGTGTTGCACACCCGGTTCGCAGCGGATCGTGTCTACGTGGTCATCCGCGCCGCCAACGGCGCCCGCCTCGAGTTCTACACGGATACCGGCGGCGGGCTCGTTATCTCTACTGCCGCCACGGAACGCGTCGGCGAGCGAGTGGAGGCGCCGAACGATTCGGCGACCCGCTCCGAACTCGGTACGGAGGCGCGGCTGGCCATTGCCCCCACGTTCGCCCGTAGCGAGCCGGCTCCGCCCCTCCCGCCCGCCACTCACATGGTCGCGGTTCCGCGTGTTGCCGAGATCCCTGACTGGCCCGCGCAGCACGACGGCATCCTTGGCCAGGCGTGGTTCGCGGGACATGTCTGGACCTGGGACTACCCCGAGCGCA
Organism: uncultured Gemmatimonadota bacterium; assembly: GCA_946479825.1. The sequence goes on along the minus strand of CAMLHU010000002.1, from coordinate 3,626 downwards.
CGCTGACGCCTCAGTCGGACGGCTGGACGCCGGGAACCGGGCACGAGATTCCGCTGGGGTTCCGTTCGGAACAAGGGCGCCGTGTGCTCAATTTCCCGCGGATCGAGGTCGTCATCGACGGCGAGCCCCTCTCGATGCTGCTCGACACCGGCGCGGAGACGTTGCTCACGCCCGGCGCACTGGCCGCGCTCCACGACAGCGGCCCGGCCTTCCGCGCGACGAGCATGATCGCCCATTCCGTCTTCGCCCGATGGCACGCCACGCATCCGGACTGGCCGACGATCGACAGCGCACAGGTGACGACCCATAGCCGAATGATCCGCGTGCCCCGTGTCACGTTGGCCGGGATTGCGGTCGGGCCGGTCTGGTTCACCGAACGCAGCGACGCCAGCTACCATACGTTCATGTCATCCATGACGGATCGCCCCGTGGAGGGTTCCCTGGGCGGCAATGCGCTGTCCGGGCTCCAGATGACGCTCGATTACCCCCGCGCCCGGGCCTGGTTCGTCTGCCGGCGCGATTGCCGAGACGCCACTCGCTAGGCGTCGCCCGGCATCGTCGCGGGGGCGGCCGGCGTGAGGGGCATGCGGGCGGCGGATCGGTCCGAGCGGCTGGCGAGATTGTTGCGGCGGCGGGAATGAGGGGCCGACGTTCGGTCGGCGTCACACCCCACTTGCGCCCGCCGACGGCGCGACGCTACTATGGCGCCGTCCACCATTGGTCGTGGACAGCATGCAGAGGACGGTGAGAGCCCTGGCTCCGTGACCCGTCCGCCACCCGTCGCCCTGGCGCATCCCCGCGCCGCACGGTGGCCCGGCCAGCCCGCTCCGGCGGGACCCATGCGCGGTCGCATTCGCACCGAAAGGGCTTCCCCATGGCAGAGCCGTATACCACGCTTCCGCCCCCGACCGGCCACCGGTACGGGTACCCTCACCTCGTCATCCGGTACGCCAGCGCGGTGTTCGGCGTGGTGCCGTTGGCCGACGACCTCTCGATCGCCGTGCTGCTGGCGTTCGCCTGGGCCGCGATGGACGCGTGCCATCGCGAGTACCGAATGTGCCTGACGCTGGGTCCCGAGCACGCGGTGTACCTCGAATGCGACGGCACCTACCGCACCGCGCGCCACGTGCCGCTCGGCGGGGCCGCGATCCTCTGCGTGCCGGACCAGCTGGGGTTCCTGCCGGTGCGCAGCCTCCCGTGGAACGGCGTGAGCGGGCCGTTCGAGGGCACCATCGGGTGGATGCGGTACCTGCGACACCCATCGCTGATCCGCAACGCGGCGCGCGGGTGGCGTGGGTGGCGCAAGCTGAGGCCGATCGTCGCACGGGCGCTGGCGCCGTTCGAGGACTGGTTCCGTGACGTCGGACCGATCGTCTGCGTCGGCTGGCTCTTCATCCACGGCTGCTTTGCGATGGCCGGCCTCAAGCCGTAGCGCCGGCGCCCGAAGACGGGGCGCCTGCGGCGGCATTCGACGTGCACCAGATGCGAGAGGCCCCCGATCGAGATCTCGACCGGGGGCCCGCTCACTGCCTACTGCTCACCGTCCTAGTGGGCCTGGGTAGAGTTGAACTACCGACCTCACGCTTATCAGGCGTGCGCTCTAACCACCTGAGCTACAGGCCCGGCACCCGGGCATCCTGCCCCGGACGGGGCGGGGAGAATAGCCGGGGGTGGCGGCGATTTCAAGCTCCGCCGCCCCCGCGACCTCAGCGGCCGCGCCGGGGACGGTCCTCGCCGTCCTCGTCCGCGTCCAGCTCCTCATCTTCGTCGAAGTCCTCGTCGAGGTCCTCCTCGTCCTCCTCCTCGTCGAAGTCCTCCTCGTCGTCAAGGTCCTCGTCCTCCTCGTCGTCCTCGTCGTCGAAGGCGAAGCCGTCGTCCTCGAATTCGTCCGCGTCGTCGTCCAGCGGGCGGCGGCGGGCGGTCAGCCTCTCCAGCGACTCCTCCCAGACCAACATAGGTTCCTCCGGCTGAGGGGTGGTCAGCCTGCGTTCACGTTCAGGATGCGTTCTCCACCCGGGCGGCGGCCCGGGCGGCCTTCTTGCGGTCGGTCGCGGCCAGGAGCCGCTTCCGGAGCCGGATCGTCTTGGGCGTGATCTCGATCAGCTCGTCCTCCTCGATGTACTCGAGGGCGTACTCCAGCGTGATCTGCCGCGGCGGCTCGAGCATGATCATGTCGTCCGACGCCGTGGTGCGCATGTTCGTGAGCTTCTTTTCCTTGGTGACGTTCACGTCCATGTCGCCCGGGCGGGAATTCTCGCCCGTGATCATTCCTTCGTACACCTGGTCGCCCGGGGCCACGAACATCTGGGCCCGCTCCTGCAGGTTGCCGAGCGCGAAGGCCACCACGGCCCCCTCGCGGTCGGCCACCAGCACGCCGCGCTTCCGCCCGGCCAGCGGTCCCGCCCACGGGCCGTACTCGAGGAACCGGTGGTGCATGATCCCGGTGCCGCGGGTGTCGGTCATGAACTCCGACCGATAGCCGAAGAGCCCGCGCGCCGGGATCTTGAAGCTCATCCGCACCATCCCCTGCCCCGGGTTCCGCATCTCCAGCATCTCGGAGCGGCGCGGCCCGAGCTTCTCCATCACCGCGCCCATGTGCTCCTCGGGCACGTCGATCATCAGCTCCTCGTACGGCTCCAGCCGCTCGCCGTTGGCGCCGACCTTGGTGATGACCCGCGGCCGCGACACCTGGAACTCGTACCCCTCACGGCGCATCGTCTCCATCAGGATGCCGAGGTGCAGCTCGCCGCGGCCGGAGACGGTGTGGGTGTCGGGGCTCTCGGTCTCCTCCACCCGGAGCGCCACGTTGCGCTCGAGCTCCTTGAAGAGCCGGTCGCGCACCTGGCGGCTGGTGACGTACTTCCCTTCGCGCCCGGCGAACGGGCTGTTGTTGACGATCACGTCCACCGAGATCGTCGGCTCCTCGACCTGGATCCCCTCGAGCCGCTCGGGGGTGTCGGGCGCCGTGAGCGTCTTGCCGATCTCGATCCCCTCGAGCCCGGCGAGCACCACGATGTCGCCCGCCTCGGCCTCGTTCACCTCCACCTTATTGAGCCCGTCGAAGGTGAAGAGCTTGGTGATCCGACTCTGCTCCACCTTCTCGTCGGTGACCAGTCCCGGCGCCCCGTACGGCAGCAGCGACACGGCGTCGCCCACGCGGGCGCGGCCCCGCTCGATCCGCCCGATGGCCATCCGGCCGAGGAAGCTCGAGAAGTCGAGGGTCGAGATCAGCATCTGGAACGGCCCCTCGGGGTCGCCCGTGGGCGCCGGCACGTGGTCCAGGATGGCCTGGAACAGCGGCTTGAGGTCGGTGCCGGGCTGCTCGAGCTCCGGGGTCGCGGTGCCGGCGCGGCTCGACGTATAAAGGAATGGCGCGTCGAGCTGCTCGGGGCTCGCATCAAGGTCGATGAACAACCCCAGCACTTCGTCGTGCACCCGCAGCGGTTCGGCGTCCTGCCGGTCGATCTTGTTGATCGCGACGATCGGCCGCAGCCCCAGCGCCAGCGCCTTCCGCGTCACGAAGCGCGTCTGCGGCATCGGCCCCTCGGCCGCGTCCACCAGCAGCAGCACCCCGTCCACCATCCGCAGGATGCGTTCCACCTCACCCCCGAAGTCCGCGTGCCCGG
>CAMLHU010000001.1 GCA_946479825.1 uncultured Gemmatimonadota bacterium | reverse complement strand
CGGAGATCTGGAAGAAGATCTTGTTCTGCCGCTTGAGCTGGATCTCCTTGTCGTCAACGCGACGGGAGAGGTACATCAAGCGGTACATCTCGAGCAGGTCCGCCTTGGAGAGGCTCCGGGCGGCCTTGGGCTGGGGTCGGGAACGGGTGGCCATACCGGGAAAATAGGCCTATGGCCGCGGGGGGGCCAGCAGCCGGCGGACCCCCCGGGAGCGGCCGCTCACCGGCCCGGCTCCCGCCGGTACACCACCTTGCCCCCGACGACGGTCAGCACCGCCTTGGCGGTGCCGAGCGACTCGGGCGGGATCGCGAACAGGTCCTTGTCCAGCACGGTGAGGTCGGCCCACTTCCCCGGGGCGATGGTGCCGCGATGCGCCTCGGTGAAGGTCGCGTACGAGTTGCCCCAGGTGTACGCCCGGAGCGCGTCGTTGAGCGACACCTTCTGCTCCGGGATCCACCCGCCCGGGTTCTTGCCGTCGGAGGTCCGGCGGGTCACCGCGGCGTAGATGCCCTGGATCGGGTCGAGGCTCGCCACGCTCCAGTCGGACCCGAAGGCGAGCACGGCGTGGGTGTCGAGAAGCGTCCGGAACGGGTAGGTGGTCTTGATGCGCACCGGCCCGATGCGCTGCACCACCCACCGGCCATCGTCCACGAGGTGGTACGGCTGGACCGAGGCGACGACGCCGAGGGCGCCGAATCGCGCGATGTCCTGGGGGCGGAGGTGCTGGGCGTGTTCGTCGCGGAAGCGGCGGTCGCGCGCGCCGTGGACCTGCGTCAGGCTGTCGTAGATGCCGAGCAGGATGGCGTTGGCCGAGTCGCCGATGGCGTGCACCGCCACCTGCAGATGGACGGAATCGGCGGCGCCGATCCAGCGCGCCATGTCGGCCGGCGGGTTGCGGAGCAGGCCGCGATAGCCCGCCGAGTCGGAGTACGGCTGGGCCATGAACGCCGTCCGCGACCCGGCCGAGCCGTCCATGAATCCCTTGAGCCCGCCGATGGCCACCCAGTCGTCACCGGCGCCGTGGGCGGCCACCGAGTCGGCCACCTCGCGCCAGTCGGGGAGCGGCAGGTAGAGCCGCGCCCGCAGCGTGAGGCGGCCGGCGCGCTCGAGGCGCTGGTAGCTCGCGAGGTCGGCGAACGACGCGTACATATGCGCCGTGCCGGTGAGGCCGAGCGAGGCCGCGTAGCGGAGCGCGGTGGCCAGCGCCGAATCGCGATCGGCCGGGGTCGGCTCGGGAATGGCGCGATACACCATCGCGAGCGCGTTGTCCTTGAAGATCCCGATCGGCTCGCCCGTGCGCGCGTCGCGCACGATCTCGCCGCCCGACGGCGCCGGGGTGTCACGGGTGATCCCCGCCGCCTTCATCGCGGCGGCGTTGGCCAGCGCCTCGTGGCCGTCGAGCCGGTCCAGGAACACCGGGTTGTCGGGGGTCACCGAGTCGATCCACTCGTGGCGCGGCAGCGGCTGGCCGGGCCAGAGGGTATGGTCCCAGTCGCCGCCGGTGATCCACTTCCCTTTGGGCAGGGTCCGGGCGAAGTCGCGGATGCGGCGGATGAACTCCGCCGGCGTCGCGGCCGTGCGCAGGTCGACGGAGGCGAGCTGGAACCCGCCGTCGATGAAGTGCGTGTGCCCGTCCTGGAATCCTGGCGTCACCAGCCCCGGGGCGTGGAACACCTCGGAGCGGGGACCCGCGAGCGCGGCCACCGTCGCGCTGTCGCCCACGGCCGCGATCGAGTCGCCCGCGACGGCGAGCGCCTGGGCCCAGGGACGCGCCGAGTCGCCGGTCCAGATCTTCCCGTAGATGACCAGCGACGGCGCGGACGACGGACGGCAGGCGCCCAGCGCGAGCAAGGCGAACGCAAGCGAACGGAACGAACGGGTCATCGGAACTCCCGAAAGGGTCAGCGCAGCTTGGTGAGCCGACGCAGCGCGTCGATCTGCTGCAGCGCGGAGCCGCCGCCGGAGGTGGCCGGGGGCGCGGAGAGCAGGTCGCGCACGTCGAGGAACACTTCCATCATCAGCTGGTCGCGCTGGTAGGCCGAGTCGAGCTCCTCCATCCGGCGCTCCAGGCCTTCGGCCTTGGCGGCATCGTAGGAGCGGCGATAGATGGCTTCGAGGTTGGCCAACAGCTGGTCGCGGGGGCGCATGGGGCGGTCGGAAGCGTGGCGGATGGACGAGCGGCGGATACCCCGGGAAGCTAACGCCGGCCGGGGGGCGCGGAAGGGCGGGTGTTGTGCGGCGGACCCGGCAACGCCATTATGGGGCGACCTCGGACCCCCGGATCGCCCATGGCGAAGCTGATGAAGACGTTCCTGGCCCTCCTGCTCCTCGGCGCGCTGGTCGCGGCCGGGTCGTACGGCATCGCCTACCTGACCCAGGGCAAGCTGGTGGGGGCGCAGCCGCTCGACCTTGGCGCCCAGCAGACCCACTTCGAGCTCAACGGCATCGCCGACCTCCCCGGACGGCCCAAGGCCTGGGTGTTCGGCTACGGTCCCACCAAGATCCCGGGCATGAAGGAAGTGGAGATCTACGTCTCGCCGACCGGGACCCTCCTCGGCACCAAGCCCAAGAACTTCGCGGCCCGCCTCCAGGCGTACCGCGCGGCCCAGAACCCGGAATGAGCCGCCCACGATGACGCTGCGCGACGCGCAGGCCCGGGTGGACGCGTGGATCTCCCAGTTCGAGGAGGGCTACTTCCACCCGCTCACCAACCTGGCCCGGCTGAGCGAAGAGGTCGGCGAGCTGGCCCGCGAGGTCAATCACCGCTTCGGCCAGAAGACCAAGAAGAAGGAAGAGGCTGAGGGCGACCTCGCGATGGAAATGGCCGACATCCTGTTCGTGCTGATCTGCATGGCGAACCGCGAAGGGATCGACCTCGAGGCCGCCTTCGACCGGATGATGGACAAGGTCGAGCACCGCGACCGCGACCGCTGGACCCGCAAGGCGTAATTCCCGCTCCCTGCCGTTCCGGCAGGATCCGCCACCACTCAGACTATTGTAACAGTTTTGGCCCCCTAGCCCCTGGGTTGTCCCGGGCCGGGGGTCCAGCGCCTTCCCCGTCAGCGACTTACCGCCTCGGCGCGTAAGTCGTTGTCGGCCAATGGTATGACACTAAGTTGTTGCTAATGAATAACTTGTGTTCAGGTGGCCAGACTTGTGGGGGGTACTATGATGGGGGGTCGGGCGATGGCTCCGGGCGTTCGGTCCGGGCCCGCCCTGCAGCACCAGGTCTACCGGGATCGCCTTATGAGACAGTCTGCCAGCACGATCGGACTTGGACGCCGAGCCCTGGGCCTGCTCGCCGGGCATCGGCGGACGTTGGTGCTGCTCGCCGTCCTTTCGGCCGGGTGGGCGGGGCTCAGCACCGCCGAGCCGGTGATCCTGAAGGTGATCTTCGACCGGTTGAGCGGCGGCGCCGCCGTCGCCGCGGGCGCCATCGTCGCCGGGCTGTTGGCGTACCTCGTCGCGGAGACCGCGCGCGACGTCGTCAACGCGTGGCTGCGGGTGCGCGCCACCGACCTCCGGCTGGCCGTGGAGTACAACGTCCGGGCGCGCGTGGTCGAGAAGCTGAGCCGCCTGCCGCTCGGTTACCACGAGACCCATCCGGTCGGCGGCCTCACCAGCCGGATCAACGCCGCGGTGCAGCGGCTCGGCGAGGCGTTGGCCGACGTCGGCTATGACGTCTTCCCCACCGTCCTCTTCCTGGTGGCGTCGGTCGGCGCGATGGCGCTCCTCGACTGGCGGCTCACCGCCGTGGTGCTGGTGCTGGTGCCGATCCCCGCGCTCGTCGCCACGCTGGCGGGCCGCGAGCAGACCGCGCGCGAAGCGGAGCTCCTCGACCGATGGACCGCCCTGCACGGGCGGTTCACCGAGGTGCTCGACGGCATCGTGACGGTGAAGGGCTTCGACCGCGAGCAGGCCGAGGCCCGCCGGTTCCTGGCCGGGGTGGAGGCCGCCAACCGGATCGCGCGGCGCGGCGCGCGCCGGGACGCGCGGACCGAGGTGCTGACGGAAGTCCCGGCCACGCTCGCCAAGGTGGCGGTGCTCGGCCTCGGCGGCTGGGCGGTGCTGCGGAGCGGGCTCGGCGTCGGCACGCTGGTGGCCTTCCTCGGTTACATCGCCGCGCTGTTCGGGCCGGTGCAGAGCCTCACCACGATGTACCAGACCGTGCGCCGGGCGGCGGCTTCGCTGCAGGCGCTGTTCGAGATCCTCGACGAAGAGGAAGAGCCGGCGCTCGACGGCGCCCGGGCTCGCGACGTGGCCACGGTGGCCGGTCGGGTCACCTTCCAGCAGGTGCGGTTCGAGTATCGCCGGGGCGTGGCGGTGCTCGACGGGATCACGCTCGACGTGCCCGCGGGGCAGACCGTGGCGCTGGTGGGGCCGAGCGGGTCGGGAAAGACCACGCTCACGCGGCTGCTGCAGCGGTTCCACCTCCCGACGGCGGGCGCGGTGCGGCTCGACGGCGTGGACCTGCGCGAGGTGCGCACCGCCGCACTCCGCCGCCACGTGGCCGCGGTGTCGCAGGAAGTGCACCTGTTCCACGACACCGTGCGCGCCAACATCGCCTACGGGCGACCCGACGCGACACCCGACGAGATCGAGGCCGCGGCGCGCGTGGCCGACGCCGACGGCTTCATCCGCGCGCTGCCCGCCGGCTACGACACGGTCATCGGGCCGCGGGGGCTCGGCCTCTCGGGCGGGCAGCGGCAGCGCATCGCGATCGCGCGGGCGGTGCTGCGCGACCCGCGGGTGCTCATCCTGGACGAGGCCACCAGCGCGCTCGACGGCCAGGCAGAGGCGGCGGTGCAGGAGGCGCTCGCGACGCTCCGGCGCGGGCGGACCACGTTCGTGATCGCGCACCGGCTCGCGACCGTGGTGGCGGCCGACCGGATCGTCTATCTGGAACGGGGAAGGATCGTGGCGGACGGGACCCACGAGGAACTGCTGGCGCGCTGCCCGGCGTACGCGGCGCTGGTGGCGCGGCAGGTGGACGGTCTGATCGGGTCCGGGGCCGTGACGCCGCCGGCCGCGCGGCCCGGACCGGTCGGGCTCGCGCTCGCGAGCTGAGCGCCGGCTACTCCCAGTCCTTGGGCTCGCGCTCGGTCTCGTCGAGCAGGAGCCGGTAGCTCGCGAGCCGCTCGGAGGCGATGGCGCCCTCGGCCGTCGCGGCGGCGATCCGGCACCCCGGTTCGCCGTGGTGGCGGCAGTCCGGGAACCGGCACTGGCCGAGGAACGGGCGGAACTCCGGGAAGCACTCCGCCAACCCGCGCGGCTCGACCCCCCACAGGCCCACTTCACTGAACCCCGGCGTGTCCACCAGGAAGCCGCCGTCGGCGAGCGGCACCATCACCGCGCTCACGGTGGTCTGGCGCCCGCGCTTCACCTTGTCGCTGATGGCGCCGGTCCGGAGCGCGAGGCCGGGCTCGAGCGCGTTGAGCAGGCTCGACTTGCCGACGCCGGAGGGCCCGGTGACCACCGACTCCCGCCCGCGCAGCAGGGCGCGCATCGCGTCGAGGCCGGCGCCGGTGCGCGCGCTGGTGGCCAGCACCTCGTAGCCGGCCGCGCGGTAGCGCGCCACGAGGTCGTCGCCGGGATCGAGGTCGGTCTTGTTGACCACGAGGGCGGCGGGGATCTCGTTCACCTCGGCCACCACGAGCAGGCGGTCGATGAGCGAGGGGATCGGGGCGGGATCGACGCTGGCGGTGACCACCACCACGCGGTCGAGGTTGGCGGCGACGGGGCGGGCGCCGCGGCCGAGGGGGATCCGGCGTTCGAGGAGGTTGCGGCGCGGCTCGGCGCCCGTGATGCCGAAGAGGCCACCCTGCGCCTCGGGGTCGAGCCGGACGCGATCGCCGACCACCACCTGCGGGGTGTCGCGCTTGACCTTGCCGCGCAGCACCGCGCGGACCTCGCCGTCAGGAGTGAGCACCCGGTACTGCGCGCCGTCGCGCTCGAGCACCGTGCCGACCGTGGTCACCATCCCTCCGGCCGGCGGGCGATGGCCTCGTCGAGGGCGGCCTTCACGTCGAAGAGCGAGAGCGCGCGGATGCGTTCGTCGGCCTCCTCGGGGGTGCGGCCCCAGGCCAGGTACTCGGTCTCGACGTGGCCGATGGGGCGCTCACCCGAGCCGTCCCAGCGTACGAAGATGAGCGCCGCGCCGAACCGGCCCGCGGGGTCGGGGGCGTCGTCCACCCAGATGCCGACCGAGTAGGCCTCGCCGTCGCTGCCGCCGAAGGCGGCGGCGCGCCCGTGCAGGGCCATGTAGCCGCCGAGGGTGACTTCGCTCACCGGCCCGGGAGGGACTCCTTCACGACGTTGCCGAGGATGAACGCGATGTTGGCGGGCCGTTCGGCCAGCCGGCGCATCAGGTAGGGGTACCACTGGGTGCCGAACGGGATGTAGACCCGGAGGTTCCACCCTTCGGCGCGGATCCGCTCCTGCAGGTCGCGGCGGACGCCGTAGAGCATCTGGAACTCGAAGCGGTCCGGCGCGACGCCGCGCGCGCGCGCGAACGCCTTGGCGTGGGCGATGATCGTCTCGTCGTGCGTGGCGATGCCGGGATAGTTGCCCTCGAGCAGCAGCCGCTCCATCAGCTCCACGTACTGGCGGTCCACGTCGCGCTTGTCGGGGAAGGCGAGGTCGGCGGGCTCGAGGTAGGCGCCCTTGCAGAGCCGGACCCGCGCCCGCATCCCGACGAGGCGCTCGATGTCGCGCGGGGAGCGGCGCAGCATCGCCTGGATGACCACGCCGCAGTGGCGGCCGTAATCGGCGAAGAGCCGGTCGGCGAAGAAGTCGAGGGTCTTGTCGGTGTACGCCGACCCTTCCATGTCGAGCCGGACGAAGGAGTCGAGCGCCTTCGCGCGGTCGAGGATCCGGCGCATGTTGTCGAGGCAGGCGTCGGGCGAGATGTCGAGCCCCATCTGCGTCAGCTTGACCGAGGCGTTGGCCTGGACGCCCGACGAGCGGATCCGGTCGAGGATCTCGAGGTAGGCGTCGCGGGCGGCGCCGGCCTCCGAGGCCTGGGTGACGCTCTCGCCCAGGAGGTCGAGCGAGGCGGTGATCCCCTTGGCGTTGAGCTCGCGCACCGCCGCGACGGCGGTGTCGATGGTCTCGCCGGCCACGAACCGGGAGGCGAACTTCCGGGCCAGGCCGTTGCGGCGCACGAAATTGAAGATCCCCTGTCGCTGCGAGAGCCAGAGGAGCGTGGAACGCATCATGTCGGTGCTTCCCCGATCGAGGGGGCGGAGCCAGGTCCGGCAAACCGCCCCCAAGCTAGCGGCCGCCTCCGAAGGCGACAAGCCGAGCGGCGGGCCGCGAACGGTGTAGTTTTCCGGCGCGGTCGCCCGTCCTCATCCTCCCCCACATCACTGCCCATGAGCGTTTCCGGCGTTCTCGACCTCCGTCCCGACGGCAATGGCGCGCTGCGCACCCGCGAGCGCGGCTACCTCGCCGACCCCGCCGACGTCCGGGTGCCGGCGCGCCTCGTCCGCGAGTGCGGCCTCCGGGCCGGCGACGAGATCGTCGGCGAGACCGGGCGCCCGGAGCGGGGGCGGCCGGGGCCGCTCGCGAGCGTCACGTCGGTGTTCGGGCGTCCGGTCGCGGCGATCGCCGACCGGCCGCGGTTCGAGCGGCTCACGGCGGTGCACCCGCGGGAGCGGCTCCGGGTGGCGACCGACCGGCGGGTGGCGGGCCAGCCCGACCTCACCGGCCGCGCGATCGACCTCATCGCGCCGCTGGGCCGGGGCCAGCGCGCCACCGTCGTGGCGCCGGCCAAGGCGGGGAAGACGACGGTGCTCTCCGCCATCGCGGAGGGCCTCCAGGCCAACCATCCCGACTCGCGGCTGTTCATCCTGCTGGTGGACGAGCGGCCCGAAGAGGTGACCGAAATGGAGGCCGCGGGGCTCGGCGAGGTGGTGGCCTCGAGCTTCGACTGCCCCGCCGAGCAGCACGTGGCGGTGGCGGAGCTCACCATCGAGCGCGCCCGGCGGCTGGTGGAGCTCGGCGAGCACGTGGTGATCATCCTCGACTCGATCACCCGGCTGGCGCGGGCATTCAACGCGGTGGAGAGCGGCAGCGGCGGCCGCACGATGTCGGGCGGGATCGGCGCCGGCGCGCTCGAGCGGCCCAAGCGGCTGCTCGGCAGCGCCCGCGCGACGACCGACGCCGGGTCGCTCACCATCGTGGCCACGGCGCTGGTGGACACCGGGAGCCGGATGGATCAGGTGATCTTCGAGGAGTTCAAGGGGACGGGGAACTGCGAGATCACCCTGAGCCGCGAGCTCGCCGACCGGCGGCTCTTCCCCGCCATCGACGTGACCGCGAGCGGCACCCGCCGCGAGGAGCTGCTGCTCTCACCGGACGAACTCGCGCTGGCACAGGCGCTCCGACGGATGCTCGCCGACCTGCCGCCGGTCACGGCGTCACAACGGTTCCTCGACCTGCTCCGGCGGAATCGGGATGACGCGGCGCTGGCGAGAGAGCTGGGGAAGTGAGGGGGAGAGGGGAGAGGGGAGAGGGAAAAGGGAAGAGAGCAGAGGGAAGCGGGGAAAGAGATCCTTCGCTGCGCTCAGGATGACCCCCGCGCCACCCGACGTACGACCCACCACCAACGACCAACGTCCAGCGACCAACGTCCAACGACCCACGACTCACGACCCACGACCCACCACTCAGTAGTACCTCCCCCCTCTCCCCGCCATCTCCACCAGCGCCGGCGCCGGCGTGAACCGCGGGCCGTGCTTGGCGGCCAGGCGCTCGAGCATCTCCACCACCTTGGCGGGGGTGCGCGCGTCGATGAGCCGGAGCGGGCCGCCGCGGAAGGGCGGGAAGCCGATGCCGAAGATCGAGGCGAGGTCGCCGTCGCGGGGTGAGCGCACCACCCCCTCGGCGAAGGCGAGCGCGGCCTCGTTGAGCATCGCGCCGACCAGGCGCTCCTCGATCTCGCGCGGGTCGCGGTCGCGCGGATGGACGCCGAGGAGGTCGTAGACCGAGTCGTCGGGGTCGGTCTTGTGGCCCTGGTGGTACACGTAGAACCCGCGCCCGTTCTTCTTGCCGAGGCGGGAGTCGGCGATCATCGTCGCGACGACGTCCGACGGGTCGAGCCGGGCGCCGAACGCCGCGTGCATCACCTTCCCCGCCTTCTGCGCCACGTCGATCCCCACCTCGTCGATCAGCGCGATCGGCCCGACCGGGAACCCGAACCGCGTCATCACCCGGTCGATCTGCTTGATCGGGGTCCCTTCCAGCAGCAGCCGGCCGGCCTCGTTGAGGTACGGCGTCAGGATCCGGTTGACCCAGAAGCCGGGGCGGTCCTTCACCACCACCACCTTCTTCCCCATCCGCCGGCCGAACGCGACCGCGGTCGCGACGGTCTCCGGGCTCGTGCGCGCCGCGGGGATGACCTCGAGCAGCGGCATCCGGTCCACCGGCGAGAAGAAGTGCATCCCGATGACCCGGTCGGGCCGGGCGGCCTCGGCGCCGATGTCGGTGATCGGGATCGTCGAGGTGTTGGTCGCGAAGACCGTCTCCGGCCCCGTGGCCGCCTCGACCTCGGCCAGCACCTGGCGCTTGACCGCGAGGTCCTCGAACACCGCCTCGATGACGAGGTCGGCGTGCCGGAATCCGCGGAAGTCCTCCGCCCCGGTCAGGAGCGCCGTGAGGCGCTGGTGCTCGAAGCGGGTGATCCGCCGGCGCTGGAGCCGGCCGTCGAGGATGGCGGTGGCCGCCTTGATCCCCTTCCCCACCCGCGCGAGCTCGGCGTCCTTGAGCCGCACCTCCACCTGGGCGGTGCTCACGGCGGTCCCGGCGATCCCCGAGCCCATGAACCCCGAGCCGATGACGCCGAGCCGCCGCACCTCCCGCGGGCGGGCGCCGCCGGTGCCGAAGTCGTCCTTCTTGAGGGCGGTGTCGGCGAAGAAGATCCCGACCAGGTTGCGCGAGACGTCGGTGACCGCGAGCTCGCCGAACGCCCGGTGCTCCGCCTCGAACCCCGCGGCGAGCCCCTGGTCGAAACCGGTGCGGATGACCTCGATGGCCCGGAGCGGCGCCGGGTAGTTGCCGCCGGTCTTCCGGAGCACCTGCGCCCGCGCCCCGCGGAAGACCAGCGTCCGGCCGACGCGGGTGCGGTCGAGGAACCACGCCAGCACGCCGGCGGGACGCGGGGCCCGGAACGGGATGCCGCGGTCGGCGAGCCGGCGCGCCGCCGCGACCGCCGTGTCGCGCAGGATCGACGGGTGCACCAGCTCATCGGCGAGGCCGAGGCGGAGCGCCTTGGCCGCGCGCTCCGACTTCCCGGCCAGGATGATGTCGAGCGCGGCGCGGAGCCCGATGGTGCGCGGCAGGCGTTCGCAGCCGCCGGCCCCCGGAAGGATGCCGAGCTGGATCTCGGGGAGGCCGAGCTGGGTCTTCGGGTGGTCGCTCACGACGCGCCAGTGGCAGGCGAGCGAGAGCTCGAGCCCGCCGCCCAGGCAGGCGCCGTGGATGGCGACCACGATCGGCTTCGGGAAGTCGGCGAGCTGCTGCACCATCTCCTGGCCGCCCCGGCTCAGCGCGGCGGCCTCCTCGGCCGTGGCGAGGCGGGTGAACTCCTCGATGTCGGCGCCGGCGATGAAGTTCTCCGGCTTGCCGGAGATGAGCACCACGGCGCGCACCGCCGAGTCGTCGCGAAGGCGGGGGAGCAGCTCGCCGAATTCGCGCCGGACGTCGGCGTTGAGGGTGTTGACCGGCTGGCCGGGGACGTCGAGGGTCAGCACGGCCACGCCGTCCCGGGTGTCGACGCTGAAGGCCGGCATCAGGCACGCTCCAGGATCATCGCGAAGCCCATCCCGCCCTGCGCGCAGATCGAGAGCATCCCGAACTGGACGTCGCGGCGGACCATCTCGTTCGCCAGCTGGGTGACCAGGCGAGTGCCGGTGGCGCCGAACGGGTGGCCGATCGCGATGGACCCGCCGTTCGGGTTGGTGATGTCCCAGTTCACCTCGCCGGTCGGGGCGGGGAGGCCGAAGCAGTCGGCCCATTTCTTCGAGCCCCACGCCTGCACGTTGGAGAGGACCTGCGACGCGAACGCCTCGTGGATCTCGAGCACGCCGATGTCCTTCCAGCTGAGCCCGGCGCGCTGGAGCGCGAGCGGCACCGCCACCGCGGGGGCCATCAGCAGTTGCCAGCCGGGGTCCACCGCGGCCACGGCGTAGCTCCGGACCCAGGCCAGCGGCCGGTAGCCGAGGGCGCGGGCCTTCTCGTCGGCCATCAGGATGACCGCGGAGGCGCCGTCGGTGAGCGGCGACGAGTTGCCGGCGGTGACGGTGCCGTAGCGGCGGTCGAAGACCGGGCGGAGCTGGCTCAGCGCCTCGAGCGAGGTGTCGGTGCGGATGCCGTTGTCGCTGGTGGCCACCTCGTCCATCCCGCGGCCGCCGAACCAGGGCGCGATCTCGGCGGTGAGCCGTCCTGCGGCGGTCGCGGCGGCGGCGCGCTGGTGGCTCATCAGCGCGAGCTCGTCCTGCGCGCGGCGGGTGATGCCGTTCTCCTTGGCCATCTTCTCGGCCGACTGCCCCATCGTCTCGCCGGTGGAGGGCTCGGCGATGGCGGGGGAGACGGGGACGAGGTCACGCGGGCGGATGCGGGCGAAGGCGGCGAGCCGCTGGCCCAGCGTCCTGGCCTTGTTCGCGTCCATCAGGATGCGCCGCATCCCGTTGGAGTGGAGGATCGGCACGTCGGAGAGCGACTCGACGCCGCCCGCCAGGACGACGTCGGCGTTCCCCTGCACGATCTGGTCGCAGGCGTCGGCCACGGCCTGGGCCGAGGAGGCGCAGGCGCGGTTGACGGAGTACGCCGGGATGGTGCGGGGGAACTGCGGCAGGAGGCTCACTTCGCGCGCGACGTTGGGCGCGAGGACCGACTGGACCACCTGGCCGAAGACGACCTGGTCCACCTCGCGGCCGTCGAGTTCGCTGCGGTAGAGCAGTTCGCGCGCGGCGAAGCGCGCGAGGGTCACGGCGGGGACGTCGCGGAAGATGGTGCCGCTGCGGGCGAAGGGCGTCCGGAGGCCGGCGACGAGCGCGCAGCGGCGTCCGGGAGGGATGTCCAGCATCGTGTGACGGCCTCTCTCCGCGTCGGGTTGCCCCGGTCCGCGGGAGCGGAGATTATTGGGGCGCGGCCTGGCGCCGCCGCACCGCGACCACGCCGGCGACGGCGCGCCAGCGCTCGGTGTCCACCGGCTCGAAGACCTCGCGCCCGTGGACGATCTCGAGCGGGGCCACGAGCCGGGCGAGCTCGCCCGGCTGGAGCAGGTGGTCGTCGCTCTTCGGGCCCCAACCGAGGGCGCGCTGGGCGACGAGATACGTCTCCATCAGCAGCGCCCCGCCCGGCGCGACGCACGCGAGCACGTCGCCCATCCGGGCGCGGTCAAGATAATTGAAAACCAGGACCGCATCAAAAGTGCCCAACGCCGGCCACGCACCACCCAGGTCCGCCACCCGCGCGTCGAGCGCGAGGCCCCGCTGCGCCGCGGCGTCGCGGGCGAGCTCGACCCGCCCCTCATCCTGGTCCACGGCGACGACCTCGGCGCCGAGCGCGGCGGCGGCGAGCGCGTGGCGCCCTTCGCCGCACGCCAGGTCGAGCACGCGCATCCCCGGACGGATGAGGTGACTGTGCCACGTGAACCAGGTGCCGGGCCGGGGGACGGCGGCGAGGGGCGGCGGGGAGACGCGGTCGGTCATCGGACCTCGGCGACCGGGCTCGCGGCCCGGCCGTGGGACGTGCTGGTCATCGGCGGCGGCATCGTCGGCGCGGCGATCGCGCGCGACGCGGCGATGCGGGGATACGGCGTCGCCCTCGTGGAGCAGGGCGACTTCGGCGGCGGCACCAGCTCGCGGTCGAGCCGCCTGGCGCACGGCGGGCTCCGCTACCTCGAGCACGGCGACCTCAAGCTGGTCTTCGAGGCCCTGCGCGAGCGCGCGGTGCTGCTCCGGCTCGCCCCCCACCTCGTGCGCCCCCTGCCGTTCATCTTCCCGGTGCATCGCGGCGACCGGGTCGGCTTCTGGAAGCTCGCGGCGGGGATGTGGCTCTACGACCTCCTCGCCCGGTCCCGGAATGTGCCCCGCCACCGGATGCTGGGCAAGCGCGCGCTGCTCCGGGCCGAGCCGATGCTGCGCGAACGGGGCCTGGTGGGCGGGGCGCGCTACTTCGACGCGCAGCTCGACGACGCGCGCCTCACCGTCGCCACCATCCGCGACGCCGAGCGCCGCGGCGCGGCCTGCGCCAGCCGGGTCCGGGTGGCGGCGCTCGAGACCGCCGGCGGCCGGACGGGGGGCGCGCGCCTCGAGGACCTCGAGACCGGCGAGACGGCGGTGGTCCACGCCACCGTCGTCGTGAACGCCACCGGCCCGTGGGCCGACCGGATCCGCCAACTCGAAGACCCGGGCGCCCGCCCGATCCTGCGGCTCACCAAGGGGAGCCACGTGATGGTGCCCCGAGATCGGGTGGGCCACCACGACGCCATCACCCTCACCAGCGCCATCGACGGCCGGGTGATGTTCGTGCTCCCGTGGGGCGACCTCTCGTACATCGGCACCACCGACACCGACACCGACGAGCCGCCGGAATCGGTGCGCGCCTCCCTCGGCGACGTGCACTACCTGCTCCGCTCGGCCAACGCGATGTTCCCCAACGCGCGACTCGGCCTCGAGGACGTGATCGCCACCTGGTCGGGGCTCCGGCCGCTGGTGGCCGACCCGGGGGCCGACGCGACCGCCGAGGTCTCGCGCGAGCACGTCATCCTGCGCGGGCCCGGCGGGATGCTCACCATCGCCGGGGGCAAGCTCACCACCCATCGCGAGATGGCGGCGCAGCTGGTGGACCGGGTCGGGCGCGAACTCCACGCGCTCGACGGCCGCCCCGCGCCGCCACGCGCGCCCACCGATCGCGAGCCGCTCCCGGGCGGCGAGGCGGCCGAGCTCGGCCCGTTCCGCCGGCAGGCGCTCGAGCTCGGCCTCGACGCCGCGTCGGCCGACCACCTGCTCGGCCATTTCGGGAGCGAGACGCCGGCGCTACTCAACCTGATTCGGGGCGACCGCTCGCTCGGCGCCCGGCTCGAGCCCGGGCATCCGGCGGTGGGCGCCACGGTGGTCCACGCGGCCAGGCGCGAGCACGCGCGCACGGTCGAGGACGTGCTGGTGCGGCGGATCCACCTGTACTACGAGGTGCGGGACCAGGGACGCGCGGCGGCGGCGGAGACGGCCCGCCTGCTGGGCCGGGAACTGGGGTGGGAGGCGGCGCGCGTGGCCGCGGAGGCGGCGGCCTACGAGACCTTGGTGCGCGAGGCGGCCGTCACCGACCGCTGAGGGCCACGGGCACCGGTACGCCGTGGAGGATCCGCACCAGCTCGAAGCGGTCGGCGGGCGCGCCGGCGAAGGCGACCGGCCCCGACACCCCCGGCCACGCCGGGTGCTCGCCGCCGAGCGCGAGCAGCCAGTCGCGGACCGCGGTGCGCGAGTCGCCGGCGGAATCCACCGCCGCGACGGCCACCATCAGCGCGTCGTAGGTGAGCGCCTCGTTGGGGGTCGGGTCGCGGCCGGCGACGCCGCGGAACGCCGCGATGAACGCCGCCGAGGCGGAGTCGGCGCCGTCGGGGAGGTGGAAGGTCACCACCTCGAGCGCGCCCAGCGCCGGCCCGGCGTGTTCGGCGAGCCCCTGCGGATAGAGCGCCGCGTCGCCCGCCACGATCGGGAGGCCGGGCCGGCTGGCGTGCAGCGCCCGCGCCAGGTCGCCGACCAGGCGGTAGTCGCCAAGCAGGAACGCCACCTCGGCGGGGCCGGCCGCGAGCGCGGCGCGCGAGAGCGTGGCGAGGTCGCTCCCTTCGTCCACCGGCAGTTCCGCGGCCGGCCGCACCCCGACGGCCGCGAGGCCCCGGTCGAGCCCCTGCCGCAATCCTTCCCCGTAGTCGTCCCGCGAATACATCACGATCGCCGTGCGCGGGTGGAACTCCGCCTGCGCCATCCGCGCCATCGCGAGCCCCTCGGTCGAGTCGTCCGGGACCATCGCGAGCGCCCACGGCCGGAACTGGCTGAGCGCGCGGCTGGTGCCGGCGGGGATGACCTGCACCACCTCCGCGTCGCGGTACACCGGCGCCGCCGCGAGGCTGGCCGAGCTGGTGGCGTGCCCGACCACCGCCACGACGTCGTCCATCGCGGCGACGCGCTGGGCCAGCGCGATCTCGGCGTCGGGCGCGCCGACCTCCTCGTAGGTCCGGTGCCGGAAGGTGCGGATGCACGCGCGGGGCGGCGTGGCGCGCCCGGCGAGGATCCGCGCCGCAACGTCGCCCTCCACGGCGCGCGGCGTCGCGCCGACGAAGGCCACCACCGCGCAGCCGTGCCGGGCGGGGGCGCAGGCCGTGAGCAGGAGCGTCGCCCAGAGGGCGCGGTTCACGGGAGCTCGCCCCGGGTGAGGGCCAGGATCCGCGACTCGAGCAGGTGGAGGTCCACCGGCTTGAGCAGCTGGCGGTCGGCCGGGACGGTGAACCCCTCGAGCTGGCGCAGCTGGCTGAAGTCGCCCGAGAGGAAGAGCACGCGGGCCGCGAGCTCCGGCCGCTCCTGTCGCAGGCGGCGGAAGAGCGCGACGCCGTCCATCACCGGCATCCGGAGGTCGGCCACGATCACGTCCGGGGTCTCCCGCTGCACGGCGGTGAGCGCCTCGCCGCCGTGGGCGGCCTCCGACAGCTGCGCGCCGCGCTGGGCCAGGTAGCGCCCCACCGGCCGGCGGACCGAGTCCTCGTCCTCGACCAGCAGGACCCGGAGCCCGGCGAGCGGGCGGCCGTTGGCGGGGGCCGGGACCGGCGTGGCCGTGGCGGCGGGCGCCGCGGCGACCGTGGCGAGCGCCTCCGGCGTGGCGGCCGGGAAGCTCGCGATGAACCGCGCCCCCTGGCCGTCGGGTGGCGATGCCAGGGTGATCTAGCCGCCGCTCTCACTCACGATATGGCGCGAGATGTAGAGCCCGAGGCCGGTCCCCTGCTTCCCCTTGGTGGAGACGAACGGCCGGAAGATCTGGTCGGCCACGGCGGCGGGGACGCCGGGCCCGGTGTCGCTCACGGCGGCGAACACCCTTCCCTCGGCGACCCACGACTCCACGCTCAGCACCCGCGGGCCGGGCGCGCCGCGCATCGCGTCGAGGGCGTTGCTCAGCAGGTTCACGAAGACCTGCTCGATCCGGTTCGGGTCGCCGATGGTCTGGGGCGAGCCCGGGTCGAGCCGGAGGTCCACCATCACGCCGCCGGCGCCGAACTGGTGCGACACGAGGTCGAGGGCGCCGCGGACGACCTGGTTGATCGCCACCGCCGACACCCGCACCTCCGCCGGGCGCACGAAGCGGAGCAGCCCCGAGAGCAGCCGCCCCGCGCGCCGCGCCTGCCGCAGGATCTGCTCCATCTCATCGCGCTGCTCGGGGCCGAGCCCGCCGTCCTGGAGGCGGGTCTCGGCGAGGGCGCCGATGGCCATCAGCGGGTTGTTGACCTCGTGCGCCACGTCGGCGAGCAGGACGCCGGCGGCCGCGAACCGCCCCTGCTCCGCCGCGCGCTCGCGCAGCACCCGCGTCATCACGTTGAAGTGGCCCGCCAGCCGCCCGATCTCGTCGTGCCGGCGCACCGGCACGCGGGTGCCGAGCTCGCCCTCGGCCACGCGGCCCAGCCCCGCCTCGAGCTCGGCGAGCGGCCGCTCCACCCGCTGGTGCAGCACGAAGAGCACCAGCGGCAGGAACAGGATCCCGATGACGATCCACCAGCCGAGCGCCAGCACCACGCCGTCGATCGCGTCGCGCAGCAGCGTCTCGCGATGGTTCAGGTCGGAGAGCCCCGCCTGCTCGGCGTCGGAGATCCGCTGCTGCAGCGCCCGGCTCAGCGAATCGGCCGCGATCATCCGGACCGCGGCGGCCTGCGGCCGGCCGAGCTCGACCAGCGCGGCCACTTCGAGCAGCTTGTTCTGGAGCCGCGACACCTCCTCGTCCGCCCGCGCGAGGCTCGGCCGCATGCTGTCGGGCACCCCGGCGAACGGGAGCATCGCGCTCGGGGCGGTGGCGCGCGCGCGGATGACGGCGAGCCGCGCCCCCCGCTCCGCCGGCGGCGCCTCGGGATAGGCGATCAGGAGGTGGGCGGCGGCGACCGCGTCGTCGAGCTGGCGCGACCGCTCGACCATCGTCTTGAACACGTAGAGCGCCGGCTCGACGTCGCGCTGCAGGGTGCGCGCCTCCCGCCCGACCCGCAGGGTCAGGTAGAGGAAGATCCCCAGCACGTAGAGCCCGATGGCGCCGAGCAGGAGGAGCAGGAGGGTCCGGAGCCGGACCGCGGGGCGGCGGCCGTCCGGCGCGGGGAGCGACTGCAGGTTCACGGGGCGGTCACGGGAACGATCCGTCCGCCGGTGGGCCGGACCATGCGCATCCGGCCGGCGCCGCCGACCCCGAACGCGATCGGTCCGGTGATCCCGGGGAACGGCGGCCGCTCGCGCCCGAGCGAACGGAGCCAGTCGCGGATCGCGCCGCGGTCGGGGCCGACGTCGTGGATGGCGGTCACGAGCATCATCAGGGCATCCTGGGTCATGGCGTCGTCGGCCGTGGGCGTCCGCTGCAGGATCCGCCCCGCGACGGCGAGGTACTCACGCTGGACCGGGTCGGTCGTGTCGGGGACCCAGAACGCGACCAGCCGGAGGTCCGCGGCCGCCGCGCCGGCCGTCGGGTGCAGGGTGGCCTGGCCGAGCGCCGCGTCGCCCGCCACGACCGGGATCCCCGGCGACAGCCGTGCGACGAGCGTGGCGATCGTGGCGGCGCCCACGTCGCGGGTCGCCGCGACGACGGCGTCGGGGCGCCCGGCGCGGAAGGCGGCGCGGACCAGCGCGTCGAAGTCGCTCTCGGGGAGCACCGGCGTCTCGCCCAGCACGGCGACGCCGCGCGCCGCCAGCGCGGTGACGACGGCGTCGCGCAGCCCCTGGCCATACTCGTCGTTCTCGTAGAACACCGCCACCCGCCGCGCCCGGAGCGCGCCGGCCACGTGGTCGGCGATGAAGAGCCCCTCGAGCGAGTCGTCCGGCGCGAGGAGGAAGGTCCACGGCCCGGCGTGCTGCAGCAGGCGGCTCGTGGCCGAGGGGATCACCTGCGGGATCCCCGCCGCGTTGTATACCGGCGCGGTGGTGAGCCCGTTCCGGCTGTTCGACGGGCCGACGACCGCCGCCACCCGCGGAAGGTCCGCCAGGCGCTGCGCCCACGCGGTCATCGCGGCCGCGTCCTCGCGCCGGTCGGCCGTGTCCACCACGAAGCGCGGCAGCGTCCCGAGCCCCGGGTGGCGCGCCAGCAGCGTCTCGGCCACCGTGACGAACGGGACCCCCCACGCCGGGTAGTTGAGCGCGACGACCGGACGCGAGTCACCCCGGCCGCACGCGCCGAGCGCGAGGGCGACGACCAGGGACGCGGTGCGAGGGCGCATCCGACCGGACCGTGGCAAGGGGGAGTAAAGGGAGACGACCGGACCTCACGGATGCTACGGGCCCAGAACGCTCGCAGCAAGGGCGGCGCCCCGGCCCGGTCTGCAGAGTCCCGCCGACGCAATTAATTTCGAAGGGATGCGCGAGGAGAGCCCTCGCCCAGCCGGCCCTCTGGCGGAGCAAGACGCCGTGCAGCCCAACGTGTTCGAGACAGCCAACGCAGGGTTCGCGCAGGCCCTGTATGAGGAATACCTGAAAGACCCCTCGGCGGTCGCCCCGGAGTGGCGGCGGCTGTTCGAGAGCGGCGTGGTGGGCGAGCGCCCGGCGCCTGCGACCGGGAACGGCGCGACCCCGTCGGCCAACGGCGGCGCCCCCGCCGCGGCGCCCGCCAACGCGACCGAGATCAAGGGTCCCGCGGCCCGCCTCGTCCAGAACATGAACGAGAGCCTGCGGATCCCGACGGCGACCACCTTCCGCGAGCTCAACGTCGCCACCCTCGACGCCCGCCGCCGGGAGCTCAACGCGGCGCTCGCCGCCGCCGGGAAGCCCGGCAAGCTTTCCTTTACCCACCTCGTCGCGTGGGCCCTCGTCCAGGCGGGCGAGACGAGCTACCGCGTCGTCCCCGACGGCATCCACCTGGGCCTCGCGGTGGACGTGCAGCGGAAGGACGGCTCCCGCGGGCTCGTGGTGCCGGTGCTCAAGCACGGCGAGACGATGGACTTCGGCGCCTTCCACGCCGCCTACGAGGCGCTGGTCGAGAAGGCCCGCACCAACAAGCTGATGCCCGACGCCTTTCAGGGCGCCACGGTCACCCTCACCAACCCCGGCGGGCTCGGCACCTCGGCCTCCGTGCCGCGCCTGATGGCGCACCAGGGGACCATCATCGCCACCGGCGCCATCGGCTACCCGGCGGCCTTCGCCGCGACGCCGCCGGAGCAGCTCAAGGCGCTCGGCGTCGGCAAGGTGATGGCGATGACGAGCACCTACGACCACCGGATCATCCAGGGCGCCGAGTCGGGCGAGTTCCTCCGCACGGTGGACCAGCTTCTCCAGGGTGCCGAAGGCTTCTATGAGGGCGTGGCCACCGGGCTCGGCGTCCGAATCGCCCCGGCGGTGTCCGCGCCGGTGAGCGTCACCGCGCCCGCCGGCCCGGCCGCGCCGGTCTCGGCCGACACCCTGGCCCACGTGGCCGCGGCGATGGCGCTGGTCAAGGCGCACCGCACCCACGGCCACCTCGCCGCGCGGCTCGACCCGCTCGGCAGCGAGCCGATCGGCGACCCCGCGCTCGATCCCGCCCCGCTCGGCCTCACGCCGGAGATCATGCGCACGCTCTCCGCGCGCCTGCTCCGCGTGGCCGTCCCCGGCCCGACGCTCGCCGAGGCGCTGCCGCAGCTCCGCGAAACCTACTGCGGCACCATCGCCTACGAGGTGGAACACATCTCGAGCCACGAGGAGCGGGTGTGGCTCCGCGAGGCGATCGAGTCCGGCCGCTACCGCACGGCGCTCACGCCCGAGGAGCGGAAGCGGCTCCTCACCCGGCTCACCCACGTGGAGAACTTCGAGAAGTTCCTCCACAAGGCGTACCTCGGCCAGAAGCGGTTCTCGATCGAGGGCGTGGACCTGCTGGTGCCGATGCTCGACCTTACCGTCGAGCTCGCCGCCCGCCAGGGCGCGCGCGAGGTGGTGGTCGGGATGGCGCACCGCGGCCGCCTCAACGTGCTGGTGCACAACGTCGGGCGGCCGTACGAGGCGATCTTCGCCGAGTTCGAGGGGAACAAGCCGCGCGCGAACGAGCCCGACGCCGGCACCGGCGACGTGAAGTACCACCTCGGCGCCGAGGGGGCGGTGCGGGCGGCGGACGGCAAGACGGTCAGCGTCACCCTCTCGCCCAACCCGAGCCACCTCGAGTTCACCGGCCCGGTGGTGGACGGCCGGGCCCGCGCGCGGCAGACCCAGCGCAAGGGACCGAACGCCGAGCACGACCCGTCCGCGGCGCTGCCGGTGGTGATCCACGGCGACGCGGCGTTCGCCGGGCAGGGCGTCGTCGCCGAGACCCTCAACCTCGGCAAGTTGGCGGGGTACGGCACCGGCGGCACGGTGCACATCATCACCAACAACCAGATCGGCTTCACCACCGACACCCGCGACGCGCGCTCGACCCGCTACGCGTCGGACCTCGCCAAGGGGTTCGACATCCCGATCGTGCACGTCAACGCCGACGACCCCGAGGCGTGCCTCGCGGCGGTCCGGCTGGTGATGGCGTATCGGGAGACGTTCGGCGGCGACGTGCTCATCGACCTGATCGGCTACCGGCGCCACGGGCACAACGAGGGCGACGAGCCCACGTACACCCAGCCGCTGATGTACGCCCGGATCAAGGACCACCCGACCGTGCGCTCGCTCTACGCGGCGCAGCTGGTCCGCGACGGCGTCCTGACCGCGGCCGAGGCCGACGCGCTGGCGGAGACCGAGTACCAGACCCTCGTGGCGCTCCAGCAGGCGATGAAGGCCAACCCGGCCACGCCGCGCGGCAGCGACCCGGTGGTCCCGGCGATGGCGGGCGAGCTCGTGGTCGAGACGGCGCTCCCGGCCGACGTGCTGACCGGCCTCAACGAGCAGCTGCTGGCCTGGCCGGCCGACTTCACGGTGAACCCGAAGCTCAAGCGCCAGCTGGAGCGGCGGCGCCAGGTGCTGGGCGCCGAGGGCGGGATCGAGTGGGCCCACGCCGAGGAGCTGGCGCTCGGCTCGCTGCTGATGGAAGGGATCCCCGTCCGCTTCACCGGGCAGGACACCGAGCGCGGGACGTTCAGCCAGCGCCACCTGGTGCTGCACGACGCGGCCAACGGGGCCACCGTGGCGCCGGTCCAGCGACTGCACGGCGCGACCGCGCCGCTCGAGCTCCACAACAGCCCGCTCTCCGAGCTGGCGACGATGGGCTTCGAGTACGGCTACAGCGCCGCGGCGCCGGAGACCCTGGTGCTGTGGGAGGCGCAGTTCGGGGACTTCGTGAACGGCGCGCAGGTGATCGTGGACCAGTTCCTCTCGGCCGGCCTCGCCAAGTGGGGGCTCACCACCCGCCTGACGCTGCTGCTGCCGCACGGGTACGAAGGCCAGGGCCCGGAGCACTCGAGCGCGCGGATGGAGCGGTTCCTCCAGCTCGCGGCCGAGGGGAACATCCGCGTGGCCAACTGCACCACGCCGGCGCAGTACTTCCACCTCCTCCGCCGCCAGGCCAAGGATCCGCGGAAGCGGCCGCTGATCGTCTTCACGCCGAAGAGCCTGCTCCGGCTCCCGGCCGCCACCTCACGGCTCGACGAGCTTACGGGCGGCGGGTTCCTGCCGGTGCTCGACGACCCGCAGGTGACCGGCGGCGCCCGCGCGGTGCTGTCCACCGGCAAGGTGTACTACGACCTGCACGCCGAGGCCGAGAAGCGCGGCGACAAGCGCCCGGCGCTGCTCCGGCTGGAACGGCTCTATCCGTTCCCCGAGGCGGAGCTCCGCGAGGCGTTCGCCCGCCGGAGCGGACTCAAGGAAGTGGTGTGGGTGCAGGAGGAACCGCAGAACATGGGGGCGTGGAGCTTCGTGCGGGAACGGCTCGCCGCGGTGCTGCCCAAGGGCGTGACGCTCAGCTATGTCGGCCGTCCGGAGCGCGCGAGCCCGGCCGAGGGGTATCCCGCCGCGCACGCGGTGGAGCAGAAGCGGATCGTGACGGAGGCGCTGGGAGAGGCGTAACGTCCGGGCGGGGCGCCAGACCCCGCCTGCCCCCTCCCGGCTAGCGCCGCTTGCCCGGCCTCCCCGGCCGGAACCGGAGTCCGATCGCCGCCGGCGCGCTGTCGGCGGCGCTCAGGTCCAGGATCGGGCGATCCACCAACCGGGTCGCCTCCTGCTTCAGTCCTTCCGACAGATGGTCGCCGTACTCGAGCAGGAACACCGCGCGCGACTTTCGCTGCAACAACCACGACACCAGCGGCATATCGGCCTTCGCGGCGTTGCAGTCGCGGCAGGCGATCACGAGGTTGTCGAGCCGGTCGTAGGCCTTCTGGCCCTTGCGCGGCCGGACGTGGTCGAGCGTGGCCGTCTCGGGCTTGATGGTCCGGCCGCAGTAGGCGCAGATCGGACCGTAGGCCGAAAGCAGCCAGTCCCGATTCGCGTCCATCGAACGCGTCGAGGAAGTGCGGAAGGCTGAGGAGGGGACGGCTTCCGGCGCAGCGGGCCGGCGGGAACGGGAACGCCTGCGAGGCACTAGGTGATGTCCAGATCGGGGCGCATCGGCGCCCTCACGGGTGGTTCCGGTCCGCCCAGTGCGGGCCGGGAGCGGCAGGAATGATACACCGGCCCGGCCCGGCCGCGAACCGGATCACGGCGCGGCCGACTCGTGGGGGACCGGCGCCTGGCGGCCGCGGTGGGCGGCGTCGAGCAGGAGCCCCCACCGCCCGTCATAGGGGTGGACGAGCTCGGCCGGCCCCGCGTCGCTCGACAGGGGCCGACCGTCGTCGGCCCAGCCGAAGATGCCGCGGGTCAGGTTGCGGACGTTGGTGTATCCCTGGCCGGTGAGCCACGCCGCCACCCGGGCGCCGCGATACCCGGCCGAGCTGTACACCACGATCGCCGTGTCGCGGGCCGGCGTGCCGAGCACCTTCAGGTCCGGCCGGTACGGATCCACCCGCTCCGCGCTCGGCAGGTGGCTCACGTCGTATTCCTCGGCGGTCCGGGCGTCGAGCAGGAGCGGCGCGGGGCGGCCGCGGTCGGCCAGCCACGCCACGAGCGAGTCGGCGGGGAGCCAGCGGACCTCAGGGAAGCGCGTGGCGGTCTTCCGGGTGACCAGCCGGAACGCGAGGGGCCGGGCGCTCATCGCCCCGGCCCCGGCCAGGATCAGGACGACTCCGGCCACCCACGGCCACCGCCGGCGGCGCCGGGCCATCGCGCCTCAGCGCCCCCGCCCGCCGCGCCCGCGATCGTCCACCTTGCGGGTCTTGGCGAGTTCCTCGGCCTGCTGCGCGGCGCGACGGATCATCTGCTCCGGCGAGACGGTCTTGGGCAGCGTCCGCTGCGGACCGGCGTCGAACACGATGGACCCTCCCTCACCCCGGGGGGTGAGCGGCCGCCGCTCGCGGATGTCGTAGCACCCGAGTACGGTCTCCCCCGCACTCGCCGCTCCGGCCACGCGCTGCGCCAGCGCCGCGCGGTCGGCCACGCCGTGCAGCACCACCGGCGCCTTCCCCGTGAACGTGCGCGGCGAGAACAGGTACGCGCACCCCGCCCCGACCAGCGACGGCGTGGACGTCACTTCCATCTTCGCGACATCGCTGGCCCACCGGAGCGCCTCGCGCGCCTCCGGGCTGAGCGAGGCGTGCTTGCCACCGGTCGGACCGGACGGGCCGCCGGACTGCTTCTTCTGCTGCTGCGCGGCGCGGAGCGCCTTGAGGTATCCAGGTTCGTCGGACTGCGCCACCGTGAACTCTCCAGTGCTGGCCCCGGACGGGGCCGTGAATCTCGTTGACCTGCGCCAAGATAGAACCCCGGCCCGGGGCGGGAAAGGCCGGGTTCAGACCTTGGCGACCATCGCCCAGAGGCCCACGAACAGCGCCAGCGTCGCGGCCCACCCCACCACCGACCACCGAAGGAAGGTCCGGCGCAGCGCCACGACGTCCCCCGGCCCGATCCGCTCGAGCCGCCACTGGTCTGGCAGGAGCACCGTGAGCCAGAGCAGCGTCGAGACGCCGAGCGCCTCGATCCCGTGCCGTATCCACGG
Organism: uncultured Gemmatimonadota bacterium; assembly: GCA_946479825.1. Next base: position 10,622 of record CAMLHU010000001.1, on the reverse strand, counting down.
GGTCGAGAGCGGATACCCCTGCGCCATCACCAACAGCACCCCGGACACGACGAGCCCGGTCCCGCCCAGCAGCGTGAACCAGAGGTCGGCCCAGAGGATGGCGCGGGCCACCGGATGGAACGGAACGGCGTCGCGGACGCGGTACAGGTAGGTGGCCCAGAAGCCGGTCACGACCACGTTGCCGAGGAGCAGCACCGCGGACGTGACGTGGATGGCGCGCAGGAGCGGGAGGCTAGCCATTCCGTTCCTCGAAGGGGCCGTCGAGCAGGCCGAGGGCGTGGCGGATGCGATCGAGCTGCTTGTTGACGGACGCCGCGCCGCGGACGAGCGGGGTGAAGGCGGTGAGCTCCTCGCGCGCCAGGCGTTGGTCGAGCCGGTCCAGCGTATCGAGCAGCCGGCGCTCCATCGCCAGGGTCAGCTCGCGCCGGTCGGTCCGCTCGGCCGGCGCCGGAGTCCAGGGGTCGCCGAGGCCCACAAAGGCCTCCGGTCGCTGCTCGCCGACGAACGCATACCGGATCGCCACCGGCCAGACCTGGACCGGGCCGGGGTGGCCGAGCGCGAGGGCGGCGGCGCCGCGTTCGAAGCTTGCCGGACGCTCGGCCGCCGGGCGCCGGGCCCCCTGCGGGAAGACCCAGAGGCCGGTCCCCGGCCGGAGCGCGCCGCGGGCGGCCATCAGGTCGGCGTGCCGCGCGAACGCGCCGGTGCGCCGCAGGGGGATCGCTCCCACGCGCCGGAAGAAAGGATACCGCGCCAGGTGCGCCGCCTCCATCAGCACCTGGAAGTCCAGTCCGAGCGCCCCGGTGGTCAGGCAGGCGAGGAAGCCGTCCCACCAGTTGGTATGGTTGGCGATGAAGATGACCGGCCGCGACCGATCGACGGCGTCCGCCGCGGGCGGGCCCGACCAGTGCACGGCCGTGAACTGCCGGCGCGCGAGCCGTTCCAGGTACCAGCGGAACGCGCGCGCCAGGCGGCGGTCAGGGGGCGGGAAGGGCGTTGGACTGTCCGCCGGCATCGGCGGGGGCGACCTCAGGCCGAGCGTTGGACCAGCTGGGCCACGGCGCGGGGGCCGTCGCTCCAGAGCGCGCGGCCGAGGATCAGGAGCTTCCGGGTCGACGGGACGTAGGCGCGCGCCCGGAAGACATCGTAGTCCATCCGCTCGATGGCGTCGAGGATCCCGGCGTAGGTGCGCTGGAGCAGGCGGACGGTGAGGCGGCTCCCGTCGGCGGGGAACAGCCCCACCACGGCGTCGCCCTCGGCGAAGTAGCTCCGGGCCCGCGCCACGTGGAACTGCATCAGCCGCCGGAACCCCGGCGTCACCTGCCGCCGCTCGAGCGTCTCCCGCGTGACGCCGAACGACGCCATCTCCTCGGCCGGCAGGTACACCCGGCCCTCGTCCAGGTCCTCCGCGACGTCGCGCAGCACGTTGGTGAGCTGCATCGCGATCCCCAGGTCCACCCCGTGCTGCCGGAACCCGACGGGCGACGCGCCGAGCACCGGCCCCAGCATCAACCCCACGCCGCCCGCGACCAGCCGGCAGTAGCGGTGCAGCGCGGCGAAGTCCGGCATGGTCACCGGCTCGAGGTCCATCGCGACGCCGTCGAGCAGCTCGAGCAGCGGGTCGAGCGGCACCGGGTAGCGCTGCATCGTGTCATACAGCGCCAGCCACCGGCCCTGCGCCGGGGCGTGCCCGGCGTGCATCTGGCGGACCGCCGCCCCGAGCCCGGCGAGCTCCGCCCGCACCTCATCGGCCGAGCGGTCGCCGCGGTCGTCCACCAGGTTGTCGGCGTGGCGGCAGTAGTCGTAGAGCGCGAAGATGGCCAGGCGCTTGTGGCGCGGCAGGAAGCGGCTCGCGAAGTAGAAGCTCCGCGCCCACTCGGCGGTGACCCGCTCCGCGTCCGCGTAACTCCTGGCGAGGGCGTCGCTCACGGCGCCTCCACCGGATGCTCGGCGCCGATCCGCTCCGCCACGAGGCGCGCGGAGATCGTCACCATCGGGATGCCGCAGCCCGGGTGCGTGCTCTGGCCCACGAAGTACAGGTTGTCGAGCTCGGCGTGCCGGTTGTGGGGCCGGAACCAGCCGACCTGGTCCATCCCGTGCGCCAGCCCGAACGCCTCGCCGCGGGTCGCGCCGAAGCGGTCGGTGAAGTCGGCCGGGGTGAACCGGCGCCGGACCACCAGGCGCTGGCGGAGGTCGGTCAGGCCGAACCGCTCCAGCCGCTCGAACATCCGCGCCTCGAGCCGGTCGCCCTCCACCTCCCAGTCGATGGGCCGGGCGGGATCCTGGCTCGGCACCGGCACCAGGACGAAGAGGTTCTCGTGCCCCGCCGGCGCCAGCGACGGGTCGGTCTTGTTCGGGTTGCAGATGTAGAACGCCGGGTCGTCCGGGATGCGGTGACGCTGGAAGATGTCGTCGCACACCGTGCGGAGGTCGCGCGGCACCACCAGCGTGTGGTGGAGCAGCTGCGGGTAGCTGCCGCGCACGCCGAGGTACATCAGGAAGGCGGAGCAGGAGTAGTCCATCCGCTGCGCGCGCCGGTGGGGTTCGCCGAGCAGCGTCTCATACGCGTAGGGGAGGTCGGCGTGCACCAGCACGCGGTCGGCCTCGACCCGCGAGCCGTCGGCGAGCCGCACGCCGGTGGCGCGGCCGTCCTTCCGCTCCACCTCGACCACCTCGGCGCCGTAGCGGAACTCCGCGCCGAGCTCGCCGGCCAGGCGGGCCAGCGCGCGGGGGATCGCGTGGATCCCGCCCATCGGGAAGAACAGCCCGCCCGCCACCTCGGTGTACGGCAGGAGCGAGTAGATGGCCGGCGATTCGTACGGCGACAGGCCGAGATAGAGCGACTGGAAGCTGAACGTGTTCCGGAGCTCCTCGCTCCGGAAGAAGCGGCCGACGAAGCTCCGAAGGTTCTGCATCGCCCGGCCCGCCATCAGGAGCCCGGCGTTGCGCAGCGAGAAGAAGTCGCCGCCGCGGTGGACGTTCCGGTCCACGAATCCGTCGAGCCCGATGCGATAGAGCTTCGAGGTCTCGGCCAGGAACCGGAGCAGGCGCGGCCCCGCTCCCGGCTCGATCCGCTCCACCCCTTCGAGCATCCCGTTGATGCGGCTGGTGACGTCGAGGGTGCGGCCGTCGGCGAAGTGGATCCGGTAGTTGGGGTCGAGCTGGACCAGGTCGAGGTAGTCCTCGAGCCGCCGGCCCGCGTCGGCGAAGAGCTGGCGCAGGTACTCCGTCATCAGCACCAGCGAGGGCCCGGTGTCGAACCGGAACCCGTCCACCTCGAGCAGCCCGGCCCGGCCCCCCGGCTCCGCGTGGCGCTCGAGCACGGTGACCCGGTATCCCCGGGCCGCCAGGCGCACCGCGGCACCGAGGCCGCCCAGGCCGGCGCCGACGACCACGACGGACTGCTCGCCGGCGGCGGGACGCGTGAGGGGGCGGGTGGCCCCGGGGATCGCGACGGTCATCGAAGGGGGCTCAGCGGGCGCCGGCGGCCGGCGCGGGGGAAACGAGGGCGCGGAAGGGGGCCTCGCCCAGGCGGAAGCCGTAGCCGGCGAGCGCGCGGCCGTGGGGCTCCGTCCCCGCGCCCCCGATCACCGCCACGGCGCCCGGAGGGAGGTGCCCCGGCACGGTGGCGAGCACGGGAAGGTTGCGCTCGCAGAGTTCGGGGTCGCTCGTGCTGAGCGCGACGATCCGGGGATGAAGACGCCAGGCGGCTTCCACGATCTCCGGCACGGGAAGATCCGCGCCGAGATAATGGATACGCCAGCCGAGCTCGGTGGCCTGGGCCAGCGTCGCGAGGACACCCCACTCGTGGCGCTCCCCCGGCAGGCAGGCGGCCACCAGCAGCGGTCCGCCCCCCCGCGTCATCCGGAGCGCGCCCTTGAGCGCGTGCAGCACCACTTCGCTGGCCAGGTGCTCGCCGGCCACCGGAAGCTCGCCCAGCGCCCAGGCGTCGCCGACGCGGGTGGCGAGCGGCAGCACGATCTCGCGGGCGAAGGCGGCAGTCCCCCGGAGCGCGAGCTGCCCCGCAACGAGGGCCTCGAGACCGTCCCGGTCGTAGGCGATGATCCGGGCCATCAGCGCGCCGAGCGGGCCCTCGTCCTCGGGGGGGACGGCCGCCCGGGCCAGGAGCTGGTCGCGCGGCTCAGACATCAGATCGCCGATCCGCTCCCCCGACCGCACCAGCCGCGCGATCGCCCGGAGCAGCGAGACCTGCTCGGCCGTGTAGGCCCGGTAGCCGTTGGCCATCCGGTGCGGGCGCACCAGCTCGTACCGGCGCTCCCAGACCCGCAGACGCGCGGGGGTGAGGCCGGTCAGGCGAGCGACTTCGTTGATCTCGTAGGTGCGCTGGAACGGTTCCACGGCGGTCGCTCCGGAACTCCGGGCAAGGGGTCAGGGGGTGAGGGGTCAGCGATCAGGGGTCAGGGGTCAGGGGGCTGGAGGGTTGTACCACGGTGACGCCGGAACGTTCCACCCCTGCTGGTGTCGGGGGGGCGGCGGGGGTGTTAAATTTTCGGCGCTTTCCCCTGCCCCGTCCGACACTCCGGAGCCCCGTGACCGCACCGTCGCCTTCGCCGGCTTCGCCCGCCGGCCGTCCCGACCCGACCGACGCCCTCGCCTGGGCCACGATCAACACCATCCGCGGGCTGGCGATGGACGCGGTGGAGCAGGCACAGTCGGGTCACCCGGGGACGCCGATGGCCCTGGCGCCGGCGGGGTACCTCCTCTGGACCAAGGTCCTCAGGCACAATCCGGCCAACCCGGGCTGGGCCGACCGCGACCGGTTCGTCCTCTCCTGCGGCCACGCCTCGATGCTGCTGTATTCCCTTCTCCACCTCACCGGCTACGACCTCTCGCTCGACGACCTCCGCCGCTTCCGGCAGTGGGGATCGAAGACGGCGGGCCACCCCGAGCGCGGCCACGCGCCGGGCGTCGAGGTGACGACGGGACCGCTGGGTCAGGGGGTCGGGAACTGCGTCGGGATGGCGATGGCCGAGCGCTTCCTCGCGGCGCGCTTCAACCGACCGGGCTTCGACGTGGTGGACCACCGGGTCTGGGCCTTCGTGAGCGACGGCGACCTGATGGAAGGGGTGGCGTCGGAGGCCGCGAGCCTGGCCGGCCACCTCCGGCTCGGCAAGCTCTGCTGCATCTACGACGACAACCGCATCACCATCGACGGCACCACCGACCTCTCGTTCTCCGAGGACGTCCAGCGGCGGTTCACCGCCTACGGCTGGAAGGTGGTGCGGGTCTCGAGCGGCACCGACCTCAAGGCCATCCAGCGCGCCCTCGCCGCGGCGCGGCGCGAGACCGACCGGCCCACGCTCGTCATCCTGCGCACGATCATCGGCGAACCCGCCCCGACCAAGCAGAACACCGCCGCCGCCCACGGCGCCCCCCTCGGCGCGGCCGAGGTGCAGGGCGCCAAGCGCGCGATGGGCTGGCCCGAGACGCCGTTCTACGTCCCCGAGGAGGTCGAGGCCCAGCGGGCGCGCTATCAGCGGCGCGGCCGCCGCGAGGAGCGGGCCTGGCGCAAGCGGTTCGAGGAATACGCCGCCCAGTTCCCCGCCGAGGCGCGCGAGTTCGACCAGTGGATGTCGGGCGCGCTCCCCGAGGGGTGGGACTCGGCGTTCCCGGACTTCGCCGGCCAGGCGGGGCTCGCGACACGGCAGGCCTCGCAGGCGGTGCTCGACGCCGCCGCGCGCGCGCTCCCCAACCTCCTCGGCGGTTCCGCCGACCTGGCGCATTCCACCGGGTCGGTCATCAAGGACGGCGGCGACTTCACCCCGGCGGCCCCCGGGCGGAACGTGCATTGGGGCATCCGCGAGCATGGGATGGCCGCGGCGATGAACGGGATGGCGGCGCACGGCGGGGTCCGGCCGTTCGGCAGCACCTTCCTCATCTTCTCCGACTACCTCAAGCCGTCCATCCGGCTCGCGGCGCTGATGCAGCTCCCGGTGATCCACATCGGGACGCACGACTCCATCGGCGTCGGCGAGGACGGTCCGACCCACCAGCCGATCGAACAGCTCGCGGCGCTCCGGGCCACGCCCAACGTCCACGTCTTCCGCCCCGCCGACGCCACCGAGACGGCGGAGTGCTGGCGGATGGCGCTCGCGCGGACCGACGGGCCGAGCGTGCTGGCGCTCACGCGCCAGAAGCTTCCGGTGCTCGACCGCACCAAGCTCCGGCCGGCGGCGGGCGCGCGGCGCGGCGGCTACGTCCTGTACGAGCCGGCGGCGGCGCCGCAGGCCATCGTCCTCGCCACCGGGTCGGAAGTGCACCTGGCCCTGGCGGCGGCGGAGCGGCTGGGCGCGGCGGGGGTGCCGACGCGGGTCGTGTCGCTGCCGTGCTGGGAGCGGTTCGAGGCCGAGCCGCAGGCGTATCGTGACGAGGTCCTGCCGCCGGCGGTGCGCGCGCGAGTGTCGGTGGAGGCGGCGACGACGTTCGGCTGGGCGCGCTACGTCGGGCCGGACGGGGAGACGATCGGGATCGACCATTTCGGCGCCTCGGCCCCGGCCGAGACGCTGTTCAAGGAATTCGGCTTCACCGTGGACCACGTGATGGACGCGGTCCGGCGGTCGCTGGCGCGGAGGAACGCCTGATGTCCAACCCGCTCGTCGCCCTGGGCAAGCTGGGCCAGAGCCCCTGGTACGACTTCATCACCCGTGACCTGATCCAGTCGGGCAAGCTCCGCCGCCTGATCGAGGACGACGGGCTGATGGGGATGACCTCGAACCCGACGATCTTCGAGAAGGCCATCAGCTCGAGCGACCTCTACGACGAGGACATCCGCCGGCTCACCGCCGAGGGGAAGGGCCCCGCCGAGGTGTTCGAGACGCTGGCCGTGGCCGACGTGCAGGCCGCGTGCGACGTGTTCAAGCCGCTGTACGAGCGGACCCGCGGGGTGGACGGCACCGTCTCGCTCGAGGTCGCGCCGACGCTGGCGCACGACACCAAGGGGACCATCGCCGAGGCCACCCGGCTCTGGAAGCGGGTGAGCCGCCCCAACGTGATGATCAAGATCCCCGGCACCGCGGCGGGGCTCGAGGCCATCACCCACTGCCTGGCCGCCGGCATCAACGTCAACGTGACGCTGCTGTTCTCGGTGGCGCGCTACCGCGAGGTGGTCGAGGCCTTCGTCCGCGGCATCGAGCAGCGCGCCGCCGTCGGCGAGCCGGTGGACCGGGTCTGCTCGGTGGCGAGCTTCTTCGTGAGCCGGGTGGACGGGCGGGTGGACCCCGAGCTCGACAAGCGCGAGGGGTTGGGCGCGCTCCGCGGCACCATCGCGATCGCCAACGCCGCTATGGCGTACGCCCTGTTCGAGGAGGCGTTCAAGGGGCCGCGGTGGGAAAAGCTCCAGGCCCGCGGCGCCCAGGTGCAGCGGCCCCTCTGGGCCTCCACCAGCACCAAGGACCCGCGGTACCCCGACACCTACTACGTGGACGCGCTCATCGCGCCGCACACGGTCAACACCCTGCCGCCCGAGACCTTCGCGGCGTTCCGCGACCACGGCAAGCCGGCGGTCCGCATCCGCGACGCGATCGCCAAGGCGCCGGGGCAGCTCGAGGCACTCGCCGGCGCGGGGATCGACCTCGCGGCGGTGACGGCGTTCCTCGAGAGCGACGGCGTCGCCAAGTTCGCCGCGTCCTACGCCTCCCTCCTCGCCGGCATCGAGGCCAAGGCGGGCGCGCTCAGCACCTCCCCCTGACCCCTTCCCTCATGCTCGCTCGCCTGCGCGCGGTCTCGCTGTCGCAGTGGATCCTCATCTCGATGGTGGTCGGCGTCCTGATCGGCTGGGCCGACCACACCCTCTGGACCGGCACGGACCTGGGTCACTGGCTCAACCCGGTGGCGCAGATCTTCCTCCGGATGATCAAGTCCATCGTGGTGCCGCTGGTGTTCTCGGCGCTCGTGGTGGGCATCGCCGGCCACGGCGACGACCTGCGCCAGGTCGGGCGGCTCGCGGTCAAGTCGATCTTCTACTTCGAGGCGGTGACCACCGTGGCGCTCGTGATCGGGCTCCTCGCGGTCAACCTCGTCCGCCCGGGCGAGGGGGTGAACCTCGCCGTCGCCTCGGCCCAGGAGGGACAGCAGCTCGCGCAGACCACGCTCTCGCTGAGCGGCGTGCTGGAGCACACCGTCCCCACCAGCTTCTTCGACGCCGCCGCGAAGAACGAGGTGCTGCAGGTGGTGTTCTTCGCGGTGCTGTTCGGCATCGGCCTGGCCCAGATGACCGGCAAGCGCAAGGAGACGATGCTCGCCTTCTGCGACGCGCTGACCGACGTGATGTTCAAGTTCACCGCGCTGGTGATGAAGTTCGCGCCGTTCGGGATCGGCGCCGCGATCGCGGTGACGGTGGGCAACAGCGGCATCGGCGTGCTCAAGAACCTGCTGGTGCTGGTGGGGACGCTCTACGGCGCGCTGGTGGTCTTCCTGCTGCTCGTCCTCCTGCCCATCGCCCTGCTGGCCCGGATCCCCGTCCGCGCCTTCTGGCGCTGGGTCAAGGCGCCGTGGCTCATCGCCTTCTCCACCGCCTCGAGCGAGGCCGCGCTCCCGCTCGCGATGGAGAACCTCGAGAAGCTCGGCGTCCCCAAGCGGATCGTCGCCTTCGTGCTCCCCACCGGGTACTCGTTCAACCTCGACGGTTCGACCCTCTACCTGGCCGTCGCCTCGGTGTTCGTGGCCCAGGCGGCGGGCATCCACCTGCCCATCACCCAGCAGGTGCTGATGATGCTCACGCTGATGCTCACCAGCAAAGGCGTGGCCGCGGTGCCGCGCGCGTCGCTCGTCATCCTGGCCGGCGCGCTCGCGACCTTCAACCTCCCGCTCGAAGGCGTGGCGGTCATCCTGGGCGTGGACGCGCTGATGGACATGGCGCGCACCTCGGTCAACCTGCTCGGCAACTGCCTGGCTTCGGCCGTGATGTCGCGCTGGGAGCGCGACGTGATCCCGGGGACCGAGCTCGAACAGGCCGCCTGAGCCCGCGCCCGTCGCAGGACGCACGGCCCCGCCCCGCGCGGGGCCGTCGTGTTTTCGGATGGATGAAGCGCCGTTGCGGCCGGCTTCACTCCATCCTTAAGGATCCTCCATAGTATCCACCGCCATGGATCACTCCGCCGACGAAGCGCTCCGCGCCTGGTTCCTGGGCCCCCGGGCCGAGAACGCCGAACTGTTCGAGCGCCTGATGGTGGAGGCGCTGCGTGACCACGTCTTCTGGCGCCGCAACCACCATCCCGAGGACGGCTTCCGCATCCGCGAGGCCGACCGCCGGCGCGAGGGGTACGAGGCCTCGGTGGCCTCGCTCACCCAGGAGCTGCTGAGCCTCCTCGCGGAGCTCAAGCGCGAGGTGCCGTTCTTCAGCGGCCGGTACCAGGGCCACATGGTGGGCGAGCAGACCATCGCCTCGCAGGTGGCCTACTTCGCCACGATGCTCTACAACCCCAACAACGTCGTCGGCGAGGCGGCGCCCTCCACCACCCGGCTCGAGCTCGAGGTCGCCGCCCAGCTCGCGCGGATGATGGGGTACGACCCCGCGGCGGCGTGGGGCCACCTCTGCTCCGGCGGGACGGTCGCCAACTTCGAGGCGCTCTGGATCGCGCGGAACCTGCACTACCTGCCGCTCGCCCTCGCGTTCGCCGCAGAGGAGCTCGGCGTGGACCTCGAAGTGGCGCTTCCGACCGGCGCGCGGGCGCCGGTGAGCTCGCTCGGCCTGTGGGAGCTGCTCAACGTGGACGGCGCCGCCGCGCTCGACCTCTGGGACGCCCTCCGTCGCGCCGAACCGGCCCGCGCGCGTGCGGCGGTGGAGGCCAATTCACTGTCGATGGTGGGCTACCAGGATTACAGCCTCCGGCTGGCCCGCCGCTACGGCGACCAGCTCCCGGCGGCGGTGGTGCTGGTCGCGGCCACGGCCCACTACTCGTGGGAAAAGATCTCCCGCGCGCTCGGCATCGGCGCGCACCAGCTGCGCGTGGTCCCGGTGGACCAGCACTTCCGGATGGACCCCGACGCGCTGTGGGACCGCCTGCGCCAGTGCGCCGAGTCGAGGACGGCCGTGCTCGCCTGCGTGAGCGTCTGCGGCACCACCGAGGAGAGCGCGGTCGATCGGCTCGACCAGGTGCTCGCGGTGCGGGAACGCGCCCGGAAGGAGCTCGGCCTCGCCTTTCACGTGCACGCCGACGCCTGTTACGGCGGCTACGCGGCCGCGGTGACGTGGGGCGCCGACGGCAGGCGCCGGACCGCCGCCCAGATCCGCGCCGCCCACGGCCTCGACTGGCCTGATACCGGGTGGGTGCAGGCGATGGAAGCGCTCGGCGGCGCCGACTCGATCAGCGTTGACCCGCACAAGCTGGGCTTCATCCCGTATCCGGCGGGCGCTTTCCTGCTGCGCGACCGGCGCGCCCGCGAGCTCGTCGCCGTGGCACCGCCATACCTGGCACCAGCCGGCCCGGCGGGCGACGACCTCTTCCTCGGCCGCAGCATCCTCGAGGGCTCGAAGCCCGGCGCCGCGGCGGCGGCGGTCTGGCTGAGCCACCGGGTGCTGCCGCTCGACGAGCGCGGCTACGGCCACCTGGTCGCGCGAACGGTGGCGGGGGTGCTGCTGTTGGTGAGCGGGTATCTGGTCGGCA